>NZ_FXBA01000013.1 GCF_900177705.1 Fibrobacter sp. UWB15 | reverse complement strand
ACTCCTTAAACAACCTCGCTCCAATGGAGTATCGGTTGATGAGAACCGGGTGATTTTGTATACTTTAAACCAGTCCTAAAAATGGGTAGCTGACAGGAGCACTTCAACCAGAAATCCTCTGTATTATAGAAATATATGTTCCCCAGAGATAATGAGAAAGCTGTATGAACTTGATAATGAGGGCTTTATAAAAAAAGAAGATGGAGTTTGTTCTTTTACGGACAAAGATTCTTCATTGCAAAAAGGGCGATTGAAAATTGTGCACCCCTTTCTCTTTATTAGATTGAAAGAATCTGTTAAGATTGATTTTAATGTTGCGGTTTATGCTGATAATTTGGTTTCCCCTATTAATGAAAAGTGCTCTATAAATTATATTGTAGAAAAGAAAAAAATTAGTTTAGGCGATATTATTCCTGATATTGATGAATTCGTAAAAGAAGAAAGTATTTCTTTTTAGTTGATTGTATGTATAATTAGAAAATGCTCTTCGGTATTTTTACCGGAGAGTATTTTTCATAATTATAAACAATATGGATGCGGTTGATTGTGCAAATATATGGAGAAGATAGCCTTTGAGGCTCTTCCATTAAATCTCTCTGTCGTCCCAATCGAGCATTATTATGTCTTCGTCTAGATTATGCCCTGTTGCATATTTTTTAGGCAGACGTTTGAAATTTAAGGAATATTTGTCTCTTAGATGTTCTATAAAATCGTCAATTTTGGATTTTTCAAAAAATAATTTTTTAGCCCCCCAAATACCAAATCCTGCTAATGTTGGAGCGAAGGGGATTGCGAAAGTTAATGTGGCTGCAATGGCGCCACCTCCAAGAATTGTACCGAGCGTATTTCCTGGAATTGCGGAACGAATGTTGTCTGATAGTTTGTCGATAAAATTATCGTTTTTCCCAGAGAAAGAACCGAAGTAATAAGAAGTATTACCTAGTCGTTTCATTTCAATTTTTTTGTCGTGATAGTCAAATGTGAGTGTTGTCTCTAGCTTTTCTTCGTCTTTTTTCGTAGACGAGTCTGTGGAATTATGGAATCTTGTAATCTTTGTGGTTGAGGACGGGGACGTAGATATGTGCCTCCATAAGTCAGTCTTTGGTTTATAATTCTTTTTTAAGAAATTGTTTTTGTTGTTAAGATATTTTATATCAAATTTATTGTCTTTATTTGAGTCTATAAATAAACGAAGATTATCCCAATTTTTATTGTCTAATGGGATTTTTTCGTTAAGAAGTTCAGAAAGATATTCTGAATAAAAGTCGTTTGAGGAACCGTTCTTTGAATAACTCTCAATGGCTTGCGATAATGCGTTAATGGCGTCGTCATTTTTCGCTGCATCTTTGTTGTTGTCTTTTTTTTCTGCTAAAGTTTGAAGAAGTTCTAAAAATTTTTCTGAATAAAGGTCGTTAGAGGTGTCTTTTTTTGAATAATTCTCAATGAATTGAGATAACGCGTTAATAGTGTCATCTTTTTTATCTGCAACCTTGTTGTCATCCTTTTCGGATGTGTTTAAGGAACCGAAAAAACTTTTTTTGATGGAATCAGAAGAAGAGTTGAATTGGTTAGATTGCTTATTCTCGTTATTGCTTGTTGTATAGATTGTTTTTGAAGTAGATTTTTGTGGGTTATTGAATCCGTAAGATGTTGAGTAACTAATAGAATCAGATCTATTACACTGGGAATGTGGCTTTTTAGTGATGTATATGTATTTGTCATTTTGATTGCGGGCTATTGAATGACTTGTTCCTGTACTTGTACTTATGCTTCCATTTTTTTGCTCTTTATTTAAACCAAGCCACTTGATAAGATCTCGTACTAGTTTTTTGTATTGGTTAGAATCTTTTATGTTGATTGAGTCTATGCTTGCATAGCGAAATTTGGGCCATCCCTTCATTTTATCGCCGTTAATAATAACAGGAACTAACTTTTTTTCGCTGTCTTCAGAATAGGTTGCTTCTTTTTCAACCCATTTTGAATTAATAATATTATCGGAATACATGAGTAAAACAATTTCTGCTTTGTCTATGGCATTGATGATGATTTTTTCGTATTGTGCGCCGCATTCAACGCCGTCTAAATCTATCCAAAATACATCGCCAACATCTTTTTTTAGTCTTTCAACTAAAGGAAATACTATTTCCTTATCATCACGGCTATAACTAATAAATACTTTTTTCTCATCCATAAATCATCCTTCCTTTTCACCATCAACAATATAATCAGTATTGTTTATAAATATAACATCCTTATTTTTCTCGTCTTGTGGCAAATCGTCATAAGGCATTATATCTTTGTGCTCGTTAATTCCCATAAGCAATATAGATATCATCCAACGGCGGTGTTCTGCGTCGCAATGATCTTCTAGACTTGCAGACTCAAAACTCTTGCGCCGTAATATCATTGCGTTTGCGCAATACATAGAGGAATTTTTGTGAGCTTCGCTCAATTTATACCATTCCGATTCTGCGTCCGCTTGCTGGATTTTTGGATCTAAGTGGGATTCGTAAATGTAGTTTGCTCTTTGTCCGCGTTTTACGCGTTCCGTGTCAACATACTTTATGTTTCCGCATTTTCCGAGAAGGTATATTTTTCCGCATTTGTTGGATTGATTTAATTGCCGAATGATTTCATCACTGCTTTCATTCCAATATAGGGCTATGTTTGCTTTCCCGTAAACGATTTGTGGCAAGTGCATTGTCGTTGCGATGGCTTCACTTGTGTTTTCGTGGCAAACGCAAATGGAAAGTTTCTCGTTTTTATTTTCAATGATGTTTGTCAGCAATTGTTTAGCTAATTCGGAATCGTCATAAGTGTCTACGAACTGCCATTCGATATCGAGAAAATCGCCCTTGCTAGCATTGGGCTGGTGGATATTTTTTGTGCCCTGTGAATCTATGTACGTGTACCTAGACAAATCAAAAAGTCCGGGCCTGGCAGCTTTTAGAGAATCCATCCACTTTTTGCAGTTTTCATTGATGAAGGTTATGCAAGTCTTTAATCCAGTACGTTTGAAATTTGCATAGTGGCTTACTTGGGCTACGGTATATGCGACAGCTTTGGCCGCATTGCCGGAACCGAATATTACGACATGTGAGCGGTAGTCATCATTTATTTTAATTAGCGGCAAAAAGTCTTTTTCAACCAAAAGCTGTTCTACCATAAATTCCTGCTCGTTGAATATATCAACAAGCAAATGGTTGTAGTTTGGTTTCGTTTTTAGACTATAGAATATTTCAGATGTTACAAGGTCGCTTAATGTTAAGTAGCAATGAATTTTTCTAGAAGAATTTTTAAGTATGTCGTTCAACGATTCAAGACAGTGAAGGTTTCTTGGGTCGTGATTGGGACCATCTTCACCTATAATATAGATGGCTTTGCATTGGTCTGCTCGAACGGACCTTAGAACATCCTTGTCGTCAAAGTCTCCCTTATAGTAAATAAAGTCGTCGCAAAGGTCTAAGTCTTGACTTGAAACAACTACAATGCGTTTTTTGCCATCTTCTTTTACTGCGCTGAGAATGCCTGAAAGCTGGTGCCCTGCACCGAGAATTAGAATATGATTTTTTACACGGTAGCGGGTTTTTCCGGAACGTGCCGCGTCTGTAATGTTGTCAAATATGTTTGTGAAAACGCTAACCAAAAGCGATGAAAAAACAAAAAAGCCAAATATTGCAAAAACCAGGCGAATACCGGCGTTTGTTTTGGATTCGGCGAAGGAACTGGGATCCAAAAACAGGTTGGTCATTTCTATCCAGGTAAAATTGTCATCTTTGCAAATGGTCAGGCCTAATATAAAGGCAATAGTAGAAGCTGCCAATAAAACTATTAGCTGGCGGCCATTGCTTTTGGCAATTAAATTAAAGAACCAACGTTTCATGATTTTATCTCGTTTTTTCTAAGACCTTTAATGAATACTTTCGCGAATTGTCAACGGAGTAATCGTTGTCTATCATGTAGGATTTTTTGCCGAAAAGTTTTAGCGCGATGAAAATGAGTTTGGCCTTCCATTTTTTAACGTTGGCAAAAATGAGCATTTGCTCAAGAAGTGCATCGGCAAAGGGCTTTGGGATTTGGTGGCTGCGCTCACCATTTTCTGTGTACATGGGTGTATAAGCAATATCGTGGCAAATATAGGCCGCTTGCATTAGGTTGGTTCCGAATTGTTGAATAAAAATATCAACGATGGGACCACCCGATCTAAAGTCCGTTACAAAGCCAGGAAGTATCGTGTATTCGTATATCTGGGTGTCCGTGAATACTTTGATAACCAGCTTCTTTTCCATACGGAAATAACGGTCGCCGGCAATCGTTACGAGAATAGGTGGATTCTCTATTTCAATGTTTTCCAGTTTCATAGTATTACTAAGACTTGATATTGCGTTTTTACTGCTTGTCACTTAGTGAGTCAATGACTTCATCTTGTTCGTTAATATGCTGCTGTTGTCGCCTTATGAAATCGTCTTTTGCTTGGTCACTTTCTCTCCAACGGTTGGCGTCCTCTTGATGCTTGGCGTTCATTTCGTCAAACTTTTTAGAATCAGTTTCAGCCTGTTCTGCTCGGCCTTTTTTTTGACCATCGTGTTCGCCCGCTTTGTAGATGTGGCTTGTGATGGGAGCGTCTTCGCAGACCGTTTCCTTAAGGTCCTTGAAAATAGTCTTGAATACATTCTCATGATTTGTTCTTGCTTTACGAATGATTCGTATTGCATACATGCTAGGATTGGAGTCGTTGGCTATCTTTTTTAGAAAACGTGCAAAACCCATAATTAATCCCTATATGTTATAAATGTTGTCTTTGCTCATTACGATTCGTTCCCATTCGCCGAATACAAACTTGTCTCGGATTTCTTGGATGAATGCGATATCGGTGATGAGCCTGTAAATTGTTACAATGAAGCCGCCAAAGTCAAAGTTCTTCAAAGCGGATTCATCGCCATTGTATGCTCTCATTGCCGTTTGGATTACATCAGATGCTGTTGCGATGGTGTTGGAAAGTAAGATGATCTTTCGTGTCCTGATGCTATAAAGTTGTTGGTCCCCGTCTGTATTGGGGTTGTAGAGTAATGTATGCAAGAATCCGATGATTTGATTTATGGCGATTGCTTGTGATGCTGATTTAATGGTTTTTCCTACAATTTGAAGTTTATCTGTTAAATGCAGATAGTCAATGCCTTTAGAATAAATTTTGTAGGCCTCTTCGGGGGCAATTGTGCTTAGAAAGGGGATTGGCAATCCGGCCTTGGTGTATTCGTCAGAAGCTAGATGTAAGCCTTGAGCAAAAAAGGCTGCTGCGAGTCGGTGCCAGTCTTCTTGGGTGCTTTCAAAGGAATCAGCGAACATTCCTGGCGTGCTGATTCGTTCTTTCCAACAGAAGTTGGAACCCATGTCGACACTATATGTTTGAACCCAGGGAATGGGAAGTTTTTTTTCACCTAATTCATATTCGGGTGTAACCGTAATGGAATCTGTCAGTATATTTGCTGTCCCGAAAATCCAACCGAGAATAGGATCGTGCCCTAATGTTTTTACTCGGTGCAAACTCCCGTGCATGTTAATCCCGTTAAATCCATCCCCAGAATGTCGGGTGGCGTCGTAGGGAACCTTTCGGGTGAATGCAATTTCTTGCCAGGAACGATAATTCTTTTTGCTCTTGACTGATTTCCAATCAGAATGCTCTTTTTTGTAAGCCTCGATCTTTTCTCGTTCCATTTGTTTAATTTTGGGATCGTTATGATCGAGTCTGTCGCTGTCTTTGAACGACTCCTGTATTTGGGGCAATAAGTAAATTCGTAGAAGTTGCAAAGATGTTGCCACTACAAGGAACGGAATGTCTTTTAAGCCCAGCGAGGAACCTTCTTCAAAGTCATTTTCTAGTCGATTAAGAATTGCATCTGCGCTGGATAGTACGTTTGTAACGCGCAGTTCTTCTTTTAGATTCTCTTGAAGCTTCTTGTGATTCTCCTCTGTTTTTTGCAAAATAGAATCTGTCTCGGCGGCTAGCGCCGCAGAGTTTTCTTTGATTCTTTTTGCTTTTTCAAGAGCTTCTTCTCTAGTCATACGCTTAAATATATGCATTTTTCTGCTGAAATGGCGGAAATGTTTAAAAAAGTTCATAATGTAAAAGGTTTTCGGATATATATTTCTTGAATAGGATTTGAATCGGTATCATGATTTGCCAAGAAGGAGGGCATTTATTATGGTAAAGAAGTCTGTTTCTAAAAATGGAAAAAGTGCAGCGAAAAAGGCCGGACTTGGTGCGGGGATAAATAAGGCTGCCGAGAATTATGCAGAGAATGTTGTTTTTTCTGCAGAAAGAGGGCATGGATTTGCTGCCGAAAAGGCGAACCATTTGCATGACAAGATTATGGGCAAAAATGCTAAACTTGTTGGTTCCGATAATGTGAAGAATGGAGCGGACAGACTTGTAGACGGTATCGAGATTCAGTCGAAATACTGCCGAACCGGATCAAAGTGCATAGAGGAATGCTTTGACGAGGCTGGCAATTTTCGTTACATAGCTAAAAACGGATCCCCGATGAAAATAGAGGTCCCTTCGGATAAGTACGATTCCGCAGTGCAAGCTATGGAAAATAGGATTAGGCGGGGGCAGGTTCCTGGAGTGAGCGACCCAAAAGAGGCGAAGAATATCGTAAAGAAGGGTGCCTTTACCTACGAACAGGTGAAAAATATTGCGAAGTTTGGTACGGTCGAAAGTTTGACCTACGATGCTGTCAATGGTATTTCTGTTGCGTTCACGTCTTTCGGTGTGTCTTCCATATTGACTTTTGCCACGTCGATATGGAACGGCAGCAGTGTTGACGAGGCTGCAGAAGATGCTTGCTTGGTAGGCCTGAAGATTGGTGGAATAACATGGATTAGCAGTGTGTTGAGTGCTCAGTTAGGCCGTACCGGGATAGAACAGGGGTTGCGCGGTGTAACCGATTCTGCGGTAAAGTTCATTGGGCCCAAAGCGGCATCACTTCTTGCTAGTGGAGGTGGCCGAACGTTGTATGGAGCAGCTGCGGCGAATCACCTGAGCAAATTGCTTCGCGGAAACTTTGTCACGGGTGTGATTACTACGGCTGTTCTTTCGTCCGTGGATTTTGCACGCGTGTTTAGCGGGAAAATGTCGGGCGCGCAACTATTCAAAAATGTTGCCAAGACGGCAAGTAGCGTTGCCGGGGGAACTGGTGGATGGATGGCGGGAGCAGCGGCCGGTGCTGCTGCTGGTTCTGTGATTCCTTTTGTTGGGACGGTTGCAGGTGGAATTGTTGGCGGTATTGCTGGAGCTTTATTTGGAGGGGCGGCCGCTTCAAAAGTATCTGGAGCCGTTCTTGACGAATTCATTACAGATGATGCAGAAGAGATGCTGGACATTGTTCAAGAAGAATTCGCAAGTATATGTACAGATTACCTGCTAGGAGAAAAAGATGCTGAGAAGGCAATCGATCGATTCAAAAATCGAGACATGCCCGACTTCTTGAGGGACATGTATGCATCTGACGATCGCGAAGACTTTGCTAAGCAAACGCTATTGCCCATTGTAAGGGATGTTGCTAAGTCAAGAAAGGTGATTAAGCTGCCTAGCGATAAAACGATTTTGGAAAGCTTCGGTAGGATAGCAGAGAATGGTGCTAAGGAAAAAGCTTCCAATAAGGCTTTTAAGATAAAGAGGCCTGCGGCAAATTC
Organism: Fibrobacter sp. UWB15; assembly: GCF_900177705.1. Lineage (NCBI taxonomy): Bacteria > Pseudomonadati > Fibrobacterota > Fibrobacteria > Fibrobacterales > Fibrobacteraceae > Fibrobacter > Fibrobacter sp. UWB15. Next base: position 64,057 of record NZ_FXBA01000013.1, on the reverse strand, counting down.
TTCTGTTAGGAGAAAAGTTGCGCATGCGTAAGTAACCTTTTGCCCACCCCCCCCTCTTGACATTTTTAACTTAATAAGTTAAATTAAGTTAAGGAGGTGGATATGAGCATCGGTGGCATTACATACAAGAAGATTAACGGCAAGCGGTATGCCTATTACCAGTGGTGTGAAAATGGCAAACAGCGGAGCCGTCGCGTCAAGGATGACGAACTGGAACTGCTCGTGGCGCAAATTGAGTTGGCCAAGAGCCAGGCGGCGCTCGGGCGTTCTACTGAATTGTCCGATGGGCGGGCGGTTTATTCGGCGCAATCGTTGTCGGCGTTCAAGACCGATGTAAAGACTGGTGTGTTGCTCGAAAATTTTGCTGCCCCTGTGAAGGATTTCAAGAAGCGTGAGTGTTTCGCGACTTTGCACGATTATGTCTATGGCGCGAATAACGATCGAGTTCTCGTGCTGTATGGGTTGCGCCGTACCGGCAAAACGACGCTTGTGCGTCAGCTGATTGGTGAAATGGATGCGACGCATCGCGCCAAGACGGCTTTTGTTCAGGTGAATGCGCGACATACTCTTGCCGATGTCAATCACGATTTGAAGTTATTGGAATCGCAGGGTTTTAAGTACGTATTTGTTGACGAAGTGACGCAGCTTGGTGATTTTATCGAAGGTGCGGCGCTATTTTCGGATGTGTTTGCCGTGGGCGGCATGAAGGTTGTTCTTTCGGGAACGGATTCGCTCGGGTTCGTATTTTCGGAAGACGAGCAGCTTTATGATCGTTGCATTCTGTTGCACACTACGTTTATCCCGTATCGTGAATTTGAGCGCGTGTTGGGTGTTGTTGGTATAGACGAGTTCATACGTTACGGCGGCACCATGAGCATGGGCGGCACCAATTACAACAAGGATGCGTTTACCTTTGCGACCAAGAAGGGCGCCGACGATTATGTGGATTCTGCCATTGCAAGGAACATTCAGCATTCTCTTAAGTGTTACCAGTATGGTGGTCATTTTCGTTCGCTCCAGCAGCTATATGAGCGTGGTGAGTTGACGAATGCGATTAACCGGATTGTAGAAGATATCAATCACCGTTTTACGCTTGATGTTTTGACTCGCGATTTTGCGTCAAACGACTTGAAAATTTCAGCGTCAAATTTACGCCGCGACAGGATGCACCCGACAGATGCTTTGGATAAAATCAATGCGGTGGCGGTTGCGCAGGAAATGAAACGCCTGCTCGAAATCATGGACTGCAATGAATGTTCGGTGGATATTGAAGACGCTCACCGGGTAGAAATTCGCGAATACTTGCAGATGCTCGATATGATTTGCCCGATAGACGTGGTGAATATGGCGTCGCTCAACCAGAACGCTTTTAGAACGGTCCTTGCGCAGCCCGGTTTGCGTTATGCGCAATCCGAGGCGCTTGTCCGTAGCCTTATGATGGACGAGGCTTTCAGGAAAATTTCAATTGAGGAACGTAACCGCATTATCGCGAGAATCCTGGATGAAATCAGGGGCCGCATGATGGAAGAAATCGTGCTGCTTGAAACCAAGATGGCGAGGCCGGACAAGCAGATTTTTACGCTGCAGTTCCCTGTGGGTGAATTCGACATGGTCGTATTTGATTCTGAAAACGCCTGCTGCGAAGTTTATGAAATCAAGCATAGCGACAAAGCTGTACCTGCGCAGTGCCGCCATTTGCAAGACAAAAAGAAATGCCATGAGACAGAATTCCGCTATGGCAAAATCAAGGGGCGGTACGTAATTTACCGTGGTAAGTCTTGCTGCTTGAATGATATTGAATACTTGAATGTAGAAGAGTACTTGAAAGGCCTTGGTTAATTTGCCGAATTTATTTATATTTGCCATGTACTTTTAACGGAGACTGGATGCTGTTTAGCATCTCTTGGTTCAATGAAAAATTACACTATCCGCACGGAACAACCGCGCGACTTTAAGACCGTCGAAAACCTTACCCGCGAAGCCTTCTGGAACGTGTACCGTCCCGGATGCACCGAGCATTACGTGCTGCACTGCTACAGGAGCGAGCCCGACTTTGTGCCGGAACTCTCGCTCGTGCTCGAAGTAGACGGCGAAATCATCGGGCACGTGATGTACGCGTGGTCGCACATCGACGCCGACGACGGGCGCAAAATCCGCATGATGACCTTCGGGCCCATCAGCATCCGCACCGACTACAAGCGCAAGGGATACGGGAAAACATTGCTCGACCATTCCATGCGAATTGCCGCCGAGATGGGCGCGGGTTGCCTCCTGATTTGCGGGAACATCGCGTTCTACGGCAAGAGCGGCTTTGTGGTCGCGAGCGCCAGGGGAATCCGCTACGCTGATGACCCCGAAAGTGACGCACCCTACTTCCTCTGCAAAGAACTGCAAGAAGGGTTCCTCGACGGAATCACCGGCAGTTACCGCGACCCCGAACCGTACTTTGTCGCCATGCGCAACCCCGAGGCATTCGAGAAGTACGATAAGGAGTTTCTGCAGAAGGAAAAGCTCGTGTTGCCTGGACAACTAGGCTAAAACGAACCTGCGTAGGGGAGGGCGCTCCCCTCGCTCCTGCCACATGTCATCCCCGCGAAGGCGGGAATCTCCATGCGTCATCCGCTACCCCTTCTAGTGAACCGACCCCAAAAAGTTGGACAGTTTAAAGTTAGGATAAAACTGAGTTATGAGTCCGGTATTGTACCGGGCTCATTCCGTTTAGGCGCAGTTTTATCCGGTCATTGTTGTAGTATTCGATATATTTTTTCAGTTCCCGCTTAAAGTGGTCCACATCTTTGAAGGTATTCGGATAGAGCAACTCGGATTTCATTATCCCGAAGAAGTTCTCCATCATGGCATTGTCCAGGCAGTTGCCCTTGCGACTCATGCTTTGGATTATGCCATGCTGTTTCAGCGACAGCTGATAGTTGTAATGCTGGTAATGCCACCCCTGATCGGAGTGCAATATCAGTCCTTTCTCTATTTTCCTTGACCCGTATGCCTTGTCCAGCATTCTAATGACCATCTTCAAGTTTGGATGGTCTGATATCGTATAGCAGACGATTTCGCCATTGTACATGTCTAGTATCGGTGACAGATAACACTTTTCCTCACCGATGTTTATCTGGGTCACATCGGTTGTCCATTTCTGGTTTGGCGCCGTTGTCATAAAGTTGCGGTTCACTATGTTCTTCGCAACCTTGCCTATTTCTCCCTTGTAGGAGTGGTAGTGGCGGCGCCTGCGGACATTTTTCAGATTCTCTTCCTTCATGATTCTGTACACGGTTTTGTGATTGATCGAAAAGCCCTCGCTTTTCAGCTGGATACTGATTCGGTTGTAGCCGTAGCGGCCCTTATGCTCCATGTGGATGGCCTTTATCCGGCTGCGTTCATCGGCGTAGCGGTCGGGCTTTTCACGGAGATGGTAATAGTATGTCGAGCGGGATAATCCGCTTGCCTTCAGGAGATGCTTGAGAGGGTATTCACCGCTCAGTTCGTGAACGACCTGGGCCCTATACCGAACATCTCGGCACTTTCTTCCTGGTCTAGGGCCTTTAATTTTTTTAGGTAGGCGACCTCGGCTTTCAAGTACTCGTTTTCCTCTCTGAGGCGCTCTAACTCGCCGGCTCCTGCTCGGATATTCTTCTTTTTAGGCATTCTTGGGAAACTCCCTCCTGGTTTCTTGTCCCGCAGATTCTTGTAGCCGCCTTGCCTAAACTTGCTTAACCAGTCTTTTATGGCGGAACGGCTTATATCATACTTGGCACATACCAGGACACAAGATAGCGATTTTTTTACCACATCGTCCACAGCCGCACATTTTACATTGAAGTCTACAGGGCGTCCTATGCGTGGTACCGTCTGGAACGTACCTGTCAGATCGTACATTCGGCAGCGGTGCTTGACTTCCCGTTCCGATATGCCAACTAGGCGAGCTATCGCCCTAGGCAACATACCCTCCTTGTGCAGGTCGAGGACTCTTTGCCATTCTTCTTCTGTGTGTATTTTTGTCATGCTAGCCTCTAAAGTTGTGTCTAACTTTTGGGGTTCACATCACTAGCGGGGACACCCCGCAACGCCCCGCTTATTGTTCCGGAGGTAGAGTGAATTCTTTCTTTAAGGATTCATATATTTTTATATAATCTTCATTTTTAGAAGCGAGCCATTCAAGATAATTTAAATCATTTTCTGCTATATATTTAAAACTCTTTCCGTTGTACTTTCCAAATGTTAGAATATCATCTGGAAGGATTGGCTTAATGTGTTTATTTCTTTCTTCAGTCAATTCGTCCATGTCAAATAAGAATTGTTCTGTGTTCTCGTTAGCCCATTTAATCCAATTCCAATCAGAAAGAACAACTTCAGATAAAGGTTTCCCCTTATGCTTGCCTTTTTCTAAAACATCATTAATTCTGTATACCTTGGCGGGTTCAGCGGTAGGTTCGCCAAGAATATCTAGAAGGACCCATGAGCCGCAAGCTGCACAGGGGATTGATTTCGGTTCGGTGTCGGTTTTTAAACACCAACTGATTTCTGGTTCGTTTTCGTATGCATCTGCTCGTTCACCGTTTCTATAGTGAAAACCATAGGCGTGGCCATACTTTCCACCTTTTCCACTTGGTTTTACTTCGTGGACTTCTACGAATTGTGATCTGTACCAATCGGATATTCTACCATCAGGAAATCTTTGTGCGCGAAAAGGTAAGGCCCTGCCTATGTTGTAATAGATAGAAATGAGACTGTTGCTAAGGCCTTTTTGGTTGATGGCTTTTATCTGTTTGAGGATGTTCATGATGTTTTTTTGTGTGTGGATATGAAAACGTTATGCGGATGGTGGTTGCGGAGATTTGATTGACGACTCGTTTTCTTTTTTTATACTAACACATCTCCCGATTATAACCATTAATGAACCAAGAATATAAAGAGCACATCTAATGTTTTGAAATGTCTCGTGTTGCTCTCCTATGCGATTGGGGGAATCCCATTTGGGCCAGAAGCCAAAATTCATACCTATAGTCCATTTGTATTGAGGGCATTTGACAGTTTCACAAATAGCTTGATTTGCCCGCCATATTTGATCTAATTTTTCGTTAATGTAATACCATTCTCTGTTGAATGAAAGAGTCTCTGTTTTTCGTTCTACAATTTCCCAGCCAAATGCAGATAGTAAAAGAGCTAACCCAATTACTTCAAAGTATTTGAAAAAAGAAAATTTTTTATTTACCGTGTTTAAAGTTTGTCCTGTTGGCGGTATTGTTGCGTGACTTTCTGGTGAAGTGTCGTCGTCTATTTGTCGCTGATCAAATGAATTGTTTCCTCCTTGACCGTTGCTACCCGTGGATCGAGCGTTCCAAATTAAAAACAAGAGCAAAACGAGCAAGATTATGATGATTGTGACGTTGTAGGTGTAATTGGTTAGTGTTAGTGCTTCTATAAAGACTACAATCCAAAAAATAATCATTGTTGCTGAAAGCATCATGTTAATTTTCCCTACGGAAAATTTGTAGGATTTCCAAGGGAGTAGAAAATTCTTACGTCCTTTATATGATTTTGTAGTTTTGTATAAAGGTCCCATTATTTCGTCTTCAAGAAGGTCTACATGGAATTCCCAGTTCTCTTGCCAATATTTTGATCCTTTGTTTGCTAAAAACCAACAAACAGATAAAAAAATTCCCAAGGCCGAAATTATTACTTGTAATTCATTTTTTAAAATTTTATCCATATTTTCGGCATCTGCAACTAAGAAAAAGGATGTGAACGCTAATGCGATGAACGCCCAAAAATATGTAGCACGTTTCCAATATAGCTCTATTTCAAATTTACGAGTGTCCAACGCCATTTCTAAAGCTTTTTCTTTTTTGCTTTTTGAAGTATCGCTGATAGGATTTCTTTGAATTGGGGAAGGGGATGGAGAAGGATTTCCGTTGGTGGGAGGTTCTTGATTTGTTGTATTTTCTTCGGAGGACGCGTTGCTGGTGGTCGTTGCTTGATTATTTATGTATAAATTTTCGTACTCTGTTTTTGTAGAAATAGATGCTTCTGATGTTGAAACTTTCATGTTTAATCCTGTAGATATGTATGAGTTTGTCCAAAAATAAAAAATTTTTTTTGACATTGTTGAATTTTGGTAATGGTTTGTTGAAATGGAAGAAAGTTTGTTTGTAAATACTGTTGGACTTGAATTGGCGCGACTTTCTGAGGAATAAAAAACATTGAAAAATTCATCGTGTCGGATGATGATTTCCGCTAAAGGGTGCTTTGTGCCATAAAAACTCACATGTAGGCTTGTTTTTAAGAAATCAATTGCATTTTTAAGTTATATTCTATGAACGAAATAATTGCTCTAAAATCATGGTTTTAGGGTGTTTTGGTTATATGATTTTTATATATGGGAGAGTCTTGCTATGGCCGAGGCTACTAAAGATTTTTTTAGACTGCACGAAGACATTATGTCGCAGTATAAGTCTTTTGCTAACAGCTTCGTTGACATTGACGATCCCCAAATTCTAAAGGAACTGAAAAGTTACGGCGACCAGAAATCAATGTGGCCTGACCCGTTGATTCAGTTCAACCCATCTTATCAAGAAGGATGTTCTTTAAGGCAACTTGTCGATGAAGGTCTTCTTGATGAAAAGATGGATAAAATCTTCAAAGGATTTAATCTTTATAAGCACCAAGAAGAAGCTCTGAGACTTGGTGCGCAAGGTCGAGACTTTACCGTCACCTCAGGAACGGGCTCGGGAAAATCTCTGACTTTTCTCGGCACAATTATAAACGCCGCTATTAGAGATAAGACTTCTGGTGTAACGGGCTTGATTGTTTACCCGATGAACGCTCTTATCAATTCTCAAACGAATGAAATAGAGAAGTACGCGCGGAATTACAAGAACCTGACTGGTGAAGATTTTCCGATTAGTTTTAATCAATATACGGGTCAAGAAAGTGAAGATTCTCGAAAGAAAATTCGAGAAAATCCGCCGCATATTCTTTTGACCAACTACATGATGTTGGAATATCTTTTGACTCGTCAAAGCGATAATTCGATCAAGCAGGCTCTCTTTAAAAATCTTCAATACATTGCCTTTGATGAATTGCATACGTTTAGAGGACGTCAAGGTGCAGATGTGGCTATGCTGATTCGCCGTATAAAGGCGGAGTGTTCTCATCATATTACGTGCATGGGAACCTCTGCAACTATGGCGAGCGGAACATCTACTGAAGAGCGAAAGGAGGCTGTCGCTAAGGTTGCTTCTTTGTTCTTTGGTCAAAAATTTGAACGCGATCAGATTATAGAAGAGTCTTTGAAGTCTATCTCTGATGAAACTGTTCCGTCTGCTGATGAATTGAAGACTGTTGTTGAGTCCTTTACGCAACCGATAAATGCGGAACAGTATTTGATTCAGAATGCCTTGTTCAAGTGGGTTGAACATTCTGTTGCATTGAAGAATGAAAACGGGGTCTTGAGAAGAGGGGTTCCTCTGACCCTTGATGAAATGTCCGAAAAGTTGTCGGAGTATACATCTGTAAATGTTGAAAAGTGCTCTGTTGCGTTGAAGAATCTTTTTAACTCGATTTCAATGGTGAATGAAATCATCGCCAGGGAGAATGTTGAAAAGAAACTTCGCAAGAGTTTTGTGTTGCCGTATAAACTGCATCAGTTTATTTCTCAGTCCACGAGTGTTTCGGTCTCTTTGCATAAACCTGCTGAAGGTGATGAAGAATCGGACAGGGTTGTGTGTTTTGACGGGCTGCCGTCGAAGAATGTTAATGGCGTTGATTGCCCACTGTATCCGGTTGTTTTCAGTCGAACCTCTGGCAAACCATTTATTTGCGTAAAGAAGAACGAAAAAACAGGAAAGCTGGAAACTCGCGATTTTGGCGATTCGCTAGTTAGTGAAGATGATAAGGCTGATATCTCTTGTGGCTATTTGATTGACGAAGCGGAATGGAACCCTAAAGAAGATATTTTAAGCCTCCCGAATGACTTTGTTGATTATAAGAACGGTTCGGTTGTTCTGAAAAAGCAGTATGTGGATAAGTTCCCGCAGCTTATAAGCATTAGTGTAAAAGGCGATTTTAGTTCAGATACCGAGATGTTTTCCGACAGGAATGTTTGGTATATTCCGACGGGATTTGTTTATGACCCGACTAGTGGCGATGTTTATCATCATCAAACATCTGAATTTGCAAAGTTGACTCGCATTGGCATGGAAGGCCGTTCCACTTCAACAACGGTACTTTCTCTAAATATCCTTAATTCAATGGCGGCATCTGGCTTTGAAAACCAGGATACAAAACTTCTGAGTTTTACTGACAATAGACAGGATGCATCTTTACAGGCAGGCCATTTTAATGACTTCGTCAATACATTGCGAATTAGAAGTGCTCTTGCGAGGGCTTTGAATAATAATGGCATTATTTCTTTTGCCGAATTGGAAAATAAAGTCTATGCTTGCATGAATATCGGCATTGCTGATTACAATAAAAATGGTGATTCAGGTTTCCGTACGGCACAAAAGAAGGCGGAAGATACATTTAAAACCTTGCTCAAATATCTTCTGTTGAAGGATCTGTCAAATTCCTGGAAAATCAATATGCCAGGGCTTGAACCTTGCGGACTTATGCGGGTTGAGTATGAAGGCTTTGATGAAGTAATGGAAGAAAGTCCGTGGAAAGTGTTCTTGGATACCTTCAACAATAAGTGGAATACTTCTATTACAAAGGATGATTTAAAAGAAATTTGTTTCAATGTGCTGGAGTATTTCCGCAAGAGTTATTCGATTTATCACGAAAGCTTTTATAACGCAAGCAAGATTAAGGAAAATCTTCAATCCTTTGAAAACAATTTGTTGCCCAATTGGGTTCCCGAGGAATCGGATATTCCAGAACCGACTTGGATGGCTCTCAAGCGAACCAAGATGCGTGCAATCTATACTCAATCTGTGGGTATGCAAAGCCGTTTGGGTCGCTATATCAAAGATAAGCTTCAAGGCTATGTCAATATCAATGGCGAGCGCTATGATGAATTTGTAGAAGCGTTGTTGAATACGCTTTGTGAAGCGAATTATTTGCGAAGTGAAGAAAAAGTAAAGCAGGGCAATGAAAACGCAGTCGTTTACATTTTGAATGTTGAAACCCTTTTGTGGAAGAAGGGCGATGGCTATGTTCCTGATGACATGATTTTCCATCGGAATAGTAAAAATGCAAAGCGTAAGCCCAACGAATATTTCAGAAAGTTGTATTTGTCGTCTTCTTTGACTTCTAGAATTGTTTCAAAGGAACATACTGGGCAAATTACTAAAGAAGAACGTCAGCAAAGAGAGCAAGATTTTAGAGCGGGTGCGTTTTCAACATTGTTCTGCTCTCCGACAATGGAGTTGGGCATTGACATTTCGGACCTGAGCATAGTCCATATGCGAAATGTTCCACCGAATGCTTCTAACTATGCACAGCGTTCTGGTCGCGCGGGGCGTAGTGGGCAGCCGGCATTGGTGTTTACGAGTTGCAGTCAGCGCTCGGCTCATGATGCTCATTATTTTGCCAATCCTAGAGAAATTGTTGCTGGTGAAGTCAAACCGCCAAAACTTGACCTGTTGAATCAGGACTTGTTGAGAAGTCACTTTGATGCTCTGTTTCTCACGCATCGTGGTGTTAGTGGCATTTCTGGTGGCAGCATGGGTGAATTTATCATCATCGATCACCCTGATTTGCCTTTAAAGAATGAGACAAAGCAATCTTTGGTTGATGCTGATAAAAACTCGCAGGACATTCTTGATAGATGGAATGCGGTTGTTGCTGATATTGCAGGCGATCTTGCCAAAACCAACTGGTATAACGATAACTGGGCGACGCGTGTTCTGCAAAGCCTTGGTAGTGAGTTTGAAAAATCGATGAGCCGTTGGAAAAATCTATTTATCCAACAGCAGATTCAATTGGCTGCAGCAGATAAAATTCTGGAAAATCCGATTTATAAATCGACTAGTGACGAATATAGAACGGCAAAGCAAAATCAGGCAAGGGCGTTGGCTTTCCGCAATTTGTTGCTGAATAGAGATAAGTCTAATTCTGGAGAATCTCAATCCGAATTCTATCCGTTCCGTTATTTGGCTAGTGAAGGCTTCTTGCCTGGGTACAACTTTACACGCTTGCCGATTCACTTGCTGCTGAGCAACAAGGATAAAAATGAGGTGGCTGAGTCCTTAAGCAGACCGAGAAATCTCGCTTTGCGCGAAATGGGGCCTGAAAATCTTGTGTACCATAACGGAGCAAAGTATAAGGTTGTCAGTTCGCAACTTTCCGAAGTTCACCAGAAAGGTTCTGATGCGTTGGTATGCACAAAGAGTGGATATATTCTGTTTGATGACCAACAGAATGTGAATAATGACCCTTGGACTGGTGCAGAAATCGGCAGTGACCGTAAGAAATTTACGGATTTGATGTCGATGACGGACCAAGTGGCTGAAAAGAAGGTTCACATTACCTGCGATGAAGAAGAACGCACCCGTATGGGTTACGTAATCGACACTTATTTCGCCTATGATGGCAATAAGAGTGATATCAAGGAATTGAGGTTGCTCGCGGGTGGCGATTTGCTTCTTAGAATCCGCTATATTCCTGCGGCAAAGCTAGTCTATATCAACAACAAGTGGAAAAACCAAGAACTGGAAGGCTTTGTGCTGAACAATGTTTCCGGCGATTGGAAATCACATGGATATAGAAATAAACTTGCTGGTGAAAAGGATAATCCAAATTCTCAAAAAACCTATAACAATTTAAGTGTGGTGAAGATTTATACCACAGATACTGCAGATGCGCTCTATGTGGAACCTGTAAGTATTCTTGGTTTGGATTATGCTGGCCGCGTTACGCTGCAATATGCTTTGAAAACGGCAATAGAAAATGTTTTCAGTATCGAAAGTTCTGAACTCGGTGTTACTCCGATTGGCGATCCTGAAGCGCCGAACATTCTTCTGTATGAATCTGCCGAAGAAAGCCTTGGTGTGTTGAAGTCGTTGACCGAAGATAACGAAGGTTGGCACAAGGTTGTAAACGAAATCCAGAAACTCTGCCGATTTGATGATGAAACCTACAAGGATAAGGCTAGTTATAAGGATTTCTTGAGTTATTACAACCAGACGGACCATGCTGTTATAGATCGATTTACGATTAAGAATACCGTGGAACGCTTGTTGAATTGTCAAATTCAAGTGGGTAAATCGGATTCTGCCCGTTACGAAGCCCAGTACCAGCGACTTTTGGAAACTTATGACAAGAATAGTTCTACGGAATTGAAATTCCTGAATTATCTCTATGCTCATGGTTTACGCCTACCCGATGAGGCCCAAAGGCGAGTTGATGGCTTATATTGCCAGCCTGATTTCTACTATGCGCCTGATTCGGGATCTTTACCCACATATGTATTCTGTGACGGCTCGCCGCACGATGAGAATAATGTGATGGAACGCGACACAAAGCAACGAGAAGCGTTGCTCGATAAAGGGCTGGATTATATAGTCTATTACTACAAAGACAATCTGGATGATGTCGTAGCGAAACGAAAGGATATTTTCAGAAAGGTGGCTGACAAGTGAGTGAACAAATGCAAGATTGGCGTACCGGCACCATTGTAAACACTCGTGGCCGTGATTGGATTGTTTTGCCATCGGAAGACAAGAATCTTTTGAGGTTGAAAGCTCTTGATGGTGGCGAAGACGATTGTATTGGTATTTACTTGCCTTTGAATGTTGAGCGTGATGCGGTAACAGCCGCGCATTTTGGCCTTCCGTCTGAAAAAGACCTTGGCAATGTCCGTAGCGCAAAATTGCTCTATGATGCATCCCGTTTGACTTTGCGTAATGCAGCAGGCCCTTTTCGTTGTGCGGCAAAACTTGGTTTCCGTCCGCGTAGTTATCAGATGGTCCCACTTATCATGGCTCTCAAGCAAGAAGGCCCTATTCGCTTGATGATTGCCGATGACGTGGGTATTGGTAAAACTATTGAATCTTTGTTGATTGTCAAGGAATTGATTGAACGTCGCGATATTAAGCGTTTTGCCGTTCTATGCCCGCCGCATCTTTGCGAGCAATGGCAGACGGAATTGAAGGACAAGTTTAATATTGATGCCGTCATTATTCGTGGTAGTACCCAGGCTGCTTTGGAAAAAGCGAAACCCGATGACGATAATAGCATCTTCAAACATTATCCTTATCAGATTGTAAGCATTGATTACATCAAGTTTGACAATAACAGCAAAAAGAGCCGATTCATATTGGATGCTCCTGAGTTGTTGATTGTGGACGAAGCCCATACCTGCGCAAAACCGGCTGGAGCTTTCAAGAACCAACAATTGCGCTATAGTGTATTGTCGGAATTGGCAAAACCGGAATACAAACGCCATGTCATTTTGATGACGGCGACGCCCCATTCCGGAAAAGATGAAGAATTCAAGTCGCTGTTAGGTATTCTGAACCCGAAATTTGAAGAAGATGAATGGTTCAAATCGGATTCTGTAAAAAAGGAATTGGCAAAGTTCTTTGTTCAGCGGAAACGCGGTAACATTACCAAGTGGCTAGATGAAAATACGCCGTTTCCCAAGAGATCGCAAATTGATCATGATCAAAGTTATACTCTGTCGCAGCCTTATCAAAAACTTTATGACGAAGTTTTGCAGATGGCATCCGATATGATGCAGAATGTCTCGGGTACGAAAAACCAGCGCTTTAGATATTGGACTGCATTGGCATTCCTTCGCGGAATTATGTCGAGCCCAGCTGCGGGTGCAAAGATGTTCTCGCGTAAGGTCAATGACATCTTGGATGAAGACGATGGTGTGGACGATTCCATCGAACACGAAAATCCGCTATTTGAAAAACTAGATGCCTCTAACGATGAACTCCCTACGAGCCTTGCATCTAGAGCCCAATTGAAATCGGAGCAGAAAACAAAGTTTGAAAGTTTTGTTGCAGAACTAGAGCGGTTAAAGGGTTTCGAAAAAGACTATAAGCTGCTCGGCTGTAGCGAAATTGTCAAGCAGTGGATAAAACAAGGCGTTTCACCGGTAATCTTCTGCCGATACATCGAAACCGCGCATTATGTAGAAGAAAACTTGCGCGAAAAGTTTGGCAACAAGGTTCACATAGAATGCATCACCAGTGAATTGCCTGACGATGACCGTAAGGAACGTGTTCGCCAGATGATGCCGGAAGAAGGTGATAAAAAGCCGAGAATCCTTGTGGCGACGGACTGTCTTTCTGAAGGTATTAACCTTCAAGATATTTTTGATGCGGTGTTCCATTACGATTTGCCATGGAATCCGAACCGTTTGGAACAGCGAGAAGGTCGTGTAGATCGTTTTGGTCAAATTCGTACCGAAGTTCATACCTGCATGTTCTATGGGAAGGACAATCCCATGGACCAGACGGTTCTCAAAGTTTTGTTTGAAAAGGCAAAGCGAATCAAGGGCAGCATAGGTGTTTCTATCTCGTTCCCGGAAAATTCCAAGGAGTTTATGGATGCAATCTTCAAGGCGATTTTGAACGACGCCAAGAAAAAGAAAGACGCTTCTGGGCAGCTTTCCTTGTTTGACCTAGATGAATTCAAGTATGCCAATACGGGTATGGATAAGTATTTCGAGGAAACGGTGAAAAAGGAAGAAGTGCTCCGTTCCATGCTTGCCCAGGAATCTATCCATGCTCAAGAAATCGAAGAAGACTTGAAGCGCTCCGATGAAAGTGTTGGTAATCCGGAAGTGGTCTATTCCTTTGTTCACGATGTAATGCAAGACATCTATGCGAAGAATTCAAAAATGAATGATGAGCAGTGCATCTTGAATTTTGCAGGCCTAGAAATCCCTGACACCCTGAAAAATTTCTTCAAGAAACGCACTTCTATTTCTTTCAAGGCTCCCGTTCCCGAAGGAACAACCTATTGGGGCCGCAATAGCGAAGCCGTAGAACGCCTTTGCGAAAAGGTTTTGGCGGATGCAACCCACCATCAAGAGGATAGTCGTTTTGCGGCTAGGGCGGCAGTAGTAAAGTCCAAAAATGTGAACGAAAGAACGGTTATATACCTGTTAAGAGCACGCCATGTTATCAAGGACTTGAAATTGGATGGCTCCAATATGGTTGCCGAAGAAATTTTGACACGTGGCTACCGGACTGTAAGCAAGTCCATTCTCACCAAGGAAGAGGTTTCTGACTTGATGAAGAATCCCGCCCCTGCAGGCGACCTGTCGCCCGAAATCCAGCAAAGGCAACTCCAGCGTGAACTGGATACCATCGGCGAAAAGCAGGCGGACTTTGACGCATTTGCAAAGGAACGCGCGGAACTCCTTATCCAGGAACACGAACGCTATTACAAGGCGTTAGGTGAAAAGCGGAAATCGGACCGGTTCAAGGTGGTTGAACCCGTAATTCCGCTAGATGTTCTTGGCATTTACATCTTTGTTCCGGAGGCTCAGTAATGAACTATACGGGAATCAGTTGGGAAGGCGGCCTCATTGGCCCCGAGACGCTTGACAATCTTAATGAAACGAGTGGTTTGAAAGGTCAGAGTTCCAAGGACTTTGATTTAGATATTCCTGTCCGTGACGAAATCCAGAGTTGCTGGGCCGATGCCGTGCAGCAATGGAAAATTTTCAAGGCGCGCATAGAACGCGAAGACCCAAGAGACAGGTTCGGCACATCGAGAACACGCCAGTTCTGGATCCAGCCCCTTTTGGGAATGCTCGGTTTCGATATAGAATCCAAACCTGCAGAACAGTTTGGTGAGAAATCCTTTGCCATTAGCCACAAGGCGACCCGCAGGATATGCCCCGTCCACATTGTCGGCTATTACGAATCGCTCGACAAGGCGCGTGAAGGCCAAAAGCGTAGCCCCCACAGCATGGTCCAGGAATTCTTGAACCTGAGCGAAGAAAACCTTTACGCCCTTGTGACAAACGGTCACGTGCTCCGCTTGCTTCGAGATTCCAGCCGCTTGGTCAAGTTGACCTACCTGGAATTTGACCTCGAAAAGATTTTTGAAGAAGACCTTTACGATAATTTCGCGATTCTTTATAGGCTTTTGCACCCTACCCGTTTCCCGGCAATCGGCACCGAACCTGCCGACTGCTTGCTTGAATACTATCACCTGAATTCCATGGAAAACGGTTCCAGAATTCGTGAGAATTTGAGTGCTGCCGTAAAGACGGCTGTAGAAACATGGGCGAACGGATTTTTGAATAGGGAAGATAACAAGGACATCGTAAGCGGCTATGGAACGCAATGGACTGCCGACAGCCTGAATGACGAGTTCCTGACTCTTGTGTATCGCTTGCTGTTCTTGTTGGTGATTGAAGAACGCCATCTTGTATTCGAGCGCGATGCGGACCCGTCCAAGCGGAACATCTATTACGCCTACTATTCCCTGCAAAGCCTGAGAAAGCGTTGCGTCACCATTGGTCCCGAAGAAAAGTATTACCACGATGCCTACGAACAACTGAAGACTGTATTTGCGCTGTTCGAGGACAACGATTTTGGCAACACCCTTGGGATAAAGGCGTTGATGGGAGACCTGTTCAACAAGGACGAAATGAAAATCCTGAAACAGGTTCACATCAATAACTGGGATTTTGCTGAAGGCGTCAAACTGTTTGATAGTTACTTTGACGAAGACCGCAAAGTTAAAGTCCGTGTGAACTACGCCGCGTTGAATGTCGAAGAATTCGGTTCCATTTACGAAGGCCTTTTGGAACTCGACCCGAGCATTGAACGCGATATTAACGGCTCGTTGAAATTTAGCTACGTGCAGGGTGAAGACCGCGACAATTCCAGTTCGCACTACACCCCCGAAGAACTGGTGGATCCGCTTATCAAGAGCGCGTTGAACCCGCTAATCGAAAAGAAGTTACAAGAAGCCGACAAGGAACACGCCCTGCTTTCAATCCGTGTGTGCGATGACGCTTGCGGTTCGGGACACATCCTGTTGAATGCCGCCCGCCGCATAGCCCTGGAACTTGCCCGAGTCCGCACGAAGTCCGATAATCCGGACCCCGCAAGTTTCAGGAACGCCGAAAAGGACGTTATCCGCAACTGCATTTACGGTATCGATAAGAATCCGCAGGCGGTAAAACTCTGCAAGGTCGCCCTCTGGCTCGAAAGTCATAACCCGGGAACATCGCTTGGGTTCTTGGATAACCATATCAAGTGCGGCGATACCCTTGTGGGCGTGGCTCGTGTAGAAGACATTTTCAAGACCATTCCCTCTGACACCTTCAAGACCTACAAGGATAGCGACAAGAAGTATTACGCCGAACTCAAGAAAAGGAATGACGACGTCATCAAGAAACAGAAGAAGGCGAAGGAATCCGAAGCACAGGATGTATTCCGCAAGGAAATTGACTCGGATATCCAGAGCGTGATTGCCGAAATGGCACAGGTCTCCAAGATGGATGACTCCACGCCCGAACTGGCAGAAGAGAAAAAATCAAATTACCTTAAAGTGACATCTACGCCGGCATGGAAAAAGCTGAAGGTCCTTGCCGACATGCGCCTTGCAGGCTACTTTGCCGACAAGACACAGCAACAGCCCCTGGTGACAGAAGATGTTTACCGTAAGTATTTGACGGGTGAAAAGGATATCGAAAATGACAGCGAAGCGATATATGCCCAGCAGGTGAGCAAACAGAAGGGATTTTTCCATTGGTTCCTTGAATTTGCCGAAGTGATGGCGGAAGGCGGTTTTGATTGCTTCCTTGGAAATCCGCCGTTTAAGGGAGATAAAAAATTAAGGAGAGCATTTGGTGAACTTTATTTAGATTATTTGTGTTTTGCTTACGCTCCCGCAGGAGCAATTGATTTGGTTGGTTATTTTGTACGACGAAATTTCGATTTGTTGAAGAATAATTGTTTTTTGGGAACGCTTTCTACAAAAACAATATCTCAAGGAAATGCTAGAGAAGGATGTTTAGCCGTTATAGAAAATGAAGGTGGAAATATAACAATGGCTGTTAAGAGTACTCCTTGGCCTGGTGTTGCCGAAGTTAGAATAAGTTTGTTTACGGTATTTAAAGGTCCTTGGAACAGTACTCGTCTTCTTGATGGGAAAAAAGTTGGATATATTTCCACCTATTTTGATCCTGACAAACAAACTATAGAAGCCAAGTCATTGCTACAAAATACTGAGTATAGCTATGTCGGCTCCTATGTTTTAGGATTAGGGTTTGTTTTGAGCCAAGAAAAAGCAAGGGAATTATTGGATAAGGATCGTCGTAATGAAAAAGTAGTTCGTCCATACATTAATGGTGAAGATATGAACTCGCGATTTGACCAAAGTCCAAGTAGATGGGTGATTAATTTCTATGACTGGCCCTTGAATCATCAACTTGCGGAAAAAGGGTATGATGGGGAAGTTGCTGAAGATTATCCTGATTGTATAACTATTGTGGAAAAATTGGTTAAGCCGGAACGTACTAGAATGAAAGATGGAAAGTATGTTTTACGGAGTCCATTGCCACAAAAATGGTGGCATTATTCAGAAAAGAGACCTGCACTGTATGCTAAAATTAAAGGTCTGAATCGTGTGCTTGTTGTTGCTTTAACAAGTAAATCAGTCGCGTTTAATTTTACTAGTAATGATAAAGTCCTTGACCAAAGTCTAGTTGTCTTTCCGTTTACTGATTACGCTCACTTTGTAATTTTACAATCATGTGCTCATTTTTATTGGGCCTATAAATACACAACTCCGATGAAAGGAGATTTTAGATATGCTCCTGCGGCAAATATATTTGAAAAATTCCCGTTCCCTGCAGGCTTTGAACCCAATCGCGAATATGTCCCCGAAGAAATCCTTGCTGCTGAAGGTGCCGACGAACAAATCAAGCAACACAAGGCAACCCTTGACGCATTGGGCGAAAAGTTGGATAACCAGCGCAAAGCCATCATGCTGAAAATAAAGATAGGCCTAACCAACCTCTACAATCTTTATCATCAAGAGAACCTCTCTGCCGCAAACATCGCCAAAACTGCAAAATGCTCCGATGCCGACGCAGAATGGGCTCTCGGCGAATTCATGAAAATGCGCCAAGTCCAAGTCGAATGCGACACCGCCGTCGCTGCCGCCTACGGCTGGTCAGACATCGCCCTGAACCACGGCTTCTACGACCTCGAATTCCTTCCCGAAAACGACCGCCGCCGTTACACCGTCTGCCCCGACGCCCGCAAAGAAATCATGACCCGCCTCCTCAAACTCAACAACGACCGCCACAAACAAGAACTCGCCGCCGGCCTCGTCGACGAAACCGGCAAACTCCTCAAAAAATCCACCCCCACCAAACCCAAGAAGAAAAAAACAAAAGACACTGAAAGCTTAACGTTGGAATTGTAAGGAGGACCGAGTATGAAAGCGAAATCTATGAAGGCCGTATCTTCTAAAAAAAGATCTACCCCAACTGGTTCTAAAAAGAAGAGCGCGACATCATCTACGAAAAAAAAGCCTATTGCCAAAGCTAAAAGAAAAATTGGTGATGTTTCTAAACCCAAGCCAGTAGCACGAAATCTAAGGACTAAAGATACTGGGTTGCCGATGAATATTTGGATAGATGAAGGTGGTTCTTATAAAAAGGGAAAACATGCCCCTAGAATAAAAGTCCAGACAAATAAAAAAGCAAAAGTGAATAAGGATGAATTCTTGTCTATTGACCTTGATGGGAATGTACATCATGAAGAAAATAAGAAAAAAAATGATCTTAAGGGTGCTGAAATAGAAGAGGCTAAAAAATATGTAAGAGCTAACAAAGATCTGTTGAGGCAAATTGCGGATCAAAAGGAAGAACTTTCGGACGATAATATTAAGAAAATGAAGAGTAAGTATGAACAGGAAAAGTGATTCATGATTAATAAAATACCAGAAAAATGGGATACTTCGAAGGAATCCCTGGAAACATTATTTTTTTTCTATCAAGTTGCTGAAGAACTGTTAGATGATAGAACTCCCGATTCTTTTGCATTACCAATGCATAATGCTTTAACTTTGGTATTTGAAATTCAATATACCAGCCATATATTGGAGCAGTATGGCTTGGTGGAAAAATATTATGATAAATATGTGCCAATCATTATTGACGAATTTTTAGAAAAACTTCAAAACGATTCTGTTTTAAAAGGTATTTTGGGTTTTCGATTGGAATCAATAAAAAAAGGGTTTATCGAAGCAAAAAAAGACTCTTCAAAAATAAAAATGTGGATAGAATCTTTTATGCAGGCGTGTTCCCTTAGTGAGTATATTGACGGTTGCATCGAGGCTATAAAGATATCGATTAAAACAAATAAGTGTCAAAAAGTTTTAATCCAATATGTCGCAAATTATTTCATAAGTTTAATAGGTATTGGTTACTCAAAAAGATTTTTGAGGAATGAATTAATCCAATTTTTTGGTCTTGAAAAAATTGAGTCGTGTGAGCAAATTGATGTCTTTCTAAAGAAAGTATCTCCAGCTCCTCAAAAATTTGAGTTTTTGATTTTGGTCGACTATAAATTCTTTGATTTTTTAGAAAGAATTGAATTTAAATCTGATTTTTTTCAAAATATTAAAATAATAGATGTCGAAAAGCAAAAAGACATATTAGAAAAAAATCGTGATGGTGTTGAATTATTGGCTCAATATAGGCGCCTTGTTGCAAAAACATCAGAACGAAAAATCAGTGTGGTTTCTTGGGAAACCACAACTTTTGATGCTTATTCTGCTGTGCAAAGTTTTAATGATTATGTTGATTCTTTACAAACTTTGCCACGATTTTTTTACCATAACATGTTTAGTAAAACTGTGTATCGCTTTTTGGTGAAAAGAGAAAATGGATCATATGCAAATATCCGCCTGCCATCCATTTTGAATTTCAGGGCAACGAGTGACAGAGATTCTGTTGAACAATTGATAAAGAATGTTTTAAATAGCAAATCAATGAGCTCTGACGCATCGTCATCTATAATTCAGGCTATGGAAATGCATTCTAATGCTCTCGAATCAATGAATGTTTTGGCTCTATTTAGAAATTTTTGGACCGCACTAGAGACTTTGTTTTCAGAGCCAAATGAAGAAAGTATTAGGGAAAACGTTGTTTTTAGCGTCAAACGAATTATGCAAAAAATTTTTGTATTGAAGAAATATAGGGCAGTATATTCTCAATTAGAAAAAGCTTTAGGAAATGCGTGTTTATCTGCAAATGGAATAAATTCCTTCCATTCGTTTGTCCAATATTTGGCTTCTTATGATTTAGAAAGTTCTGAAATGAAAAATATATATTCGCTTTTAGGGAAAAATCCTTTGATGCGAAATCGTGTCTATACAATGAAAAAAGAGATGTCTGAGAGTAAACAATTTATAGAAACATTAAACGAACATTCTAATAGAATTGAACAGCATCTTCACAGATTGTACCGGATAAGAAATTTTGCAACTCATATAGGATGTGAAGTTCCTGGAATCAAAATAGCAATTAATCATTTGCATAATTATTTTGATTATGTCGTCAATTACATTTTGTGCAAATCTGCAAACAGTGATTTTGTTTGCGGAGTCCAATCCATCGTTTTTGAAGCGAAAAACGATGAGGCGATACACGAGTCCCTAATAAAACAATACAAAAACATTTCTTCTGAAAATTATATGGCTTGGCTTTTTGGCCCAGATGAAAAAATGATAGATTATTCATTTGATTGTCTGTAGTGCAATGGGGAAAAATGTTTAAAATTAAAGAAATTAATGAGTGTCGCGAAAAAGCAGTCCTTTACTTGCAAAGGAAAAAAAATATAAAAAAGTGGGATTGCAAATATTTGGCAGAGGTTTTTCTGCGTTGCTGCTACGAAAAAGAAAAAAGAATAAAAATGTTCTTTTGGTACTTAATGTCTAGAACAGGAAATTGTGTCGCCATAGGGAAATTATCACATTATTATTTAGGTTTTGACAAAGATACGGAAAAATTTTATGAGACGATTTGTTCTTGTGCACGCTTGAATTCAAAAGCAAAAGATAAATATAAAGACCTCTGTCAAATGGTTCTTATCGATAAAAATCGAATGGAAACTGAAAGGGAACAATTAAACGCATTAATAAAACAAACTAATTGTCAAAAAAGAGATGTGCAAGAAAAAATAGCCTATTACGTTAATGATGTGAATGAAAAAATTGAAACCTTTTTGGAACAAATTCAATTATACGAAAAAGAACAAATCTATAGACAAGCCTTACAATTAGAAGATGTTTTTATTAGTGGCGTGTATTCTTTTGTTAAAACAGGATATGGAGTTTGCCCAAAACACTTTACCGAATCTGAAATAGCTCTTTTGAATAAATTTCCTCAAATGGATGCTTTACAGGCTTTGAGATTGGCATATTTTATTGAAAATAGTAAAAATCGCGTAAAGCATATGAGTCGTATGGCCTCAGTCTACATAAAAAAATATGGCATAATGACGAAAATTAATGACTTGATTACGAAAAACCCTGTGTTGTCAAACAGTAAAAGCTCTTTGCTTAAAACCATGGCTTTTTATAACCAAGACAAGTATGTGTTTTGTATGTTGGCGGTGTCGCAAATAGAAGGGCTTTTTATGGAATACGCTTTGAATCTAGGCTTTTCTGAAAAACAATTATTGACCAAAACCGTGTCAGATAAAGCAGCATTATTAGAAAAAAAAGATATAATTACTTCTTTGGATCTTATGTATTATGTTTTTTATTTCCCGATTTTTAGGAATAGACTAATGCATGGTGTTATAATGAATGAAGATGTGTCGTTATATGCGGAGTTGGTGCTGATAGATTTTTTTAATGTTTTAGATATGGCTTCGTCGGATAAATTTGTAGCGCATAAATTTGAGCAACTTTTGAGGAAAAATGAGCAGGGATACGATTTTGAAAAACATACGGAATTATATTCGTCTGCATCATATTTCGATAACACGATTATTATAGATCATAAAAACCGATATCAAAACTTAAGGGATTTGTATTGGGCTGATTATTCTAGGGATTTGGATGCAGAATGTGACTTCGGAGCAATTGATCACAGTTTTAAATGCGTTGCATCAATTGTTGTGAAGAACGATCGTCAATTAGGACAAAAAATGTTTCGTGTAATCAATGCACATGCGACTCATGCATAACAGAGTAGTCAAATAAAATTTAGGAGTTTTCATGAACGTCTTATTTGCTAGAATTGGCTACATGCAGTACTATCAAGGGGCTGATACGGAAAGACCCGTGAATGGCGGGAAACATAACATAGAAAATATTGGCCATGAGGCGTTTAATTTTCGCCGGGAAAAGGATGGTTGTTGTTACGGTTATGTTCAACCTCCTCGTGGAACAAAAAAGAATAATGATCCTCATTTAAATATCGGTCGAATAAATCCAGCTTTCAAGAAGAGTGATTGTGTTACAGATGTGCTGGTAATATGGGTGGCGACAAAGCCAAAAGAATATGGAGGTGGTCAGTATGTTGTTGGTTGGTATAAAAATGCAACGGTTTATAGAGAATTCCAACCACTCAGTAAGAATATCCGTCGATATCCGCTAAAGGATGCTTGTTATAATATTAAATGCCGGGCAGATGACGTTGTTTTGCTGCCTCCTCAGAAAAGGAAGTTGTCTATACCTCGAACAAATAGTGAAATTACTTCTTTGGGACAGGCTAACATTTTTTATATGTTAGATCGCAAGGGTACTCCCGTTGTTGATTTGGCGAAAGAAATCAAGAAGGCCATAGCTTTGACGGAAAAATATACTGGGCCTAATTTGAAAACAAAAGGCGATTGTATTCAGGATGGTCAATCGCAATATTCATATGAATCTGACCCTAAAATTAGAAGAGCGATAGAAGATTATGCGATGAAACGATGCGAATTATTCTATGAAAAGAAAGGTTTTCATTGTAAAAACGTTTCGCAAACTGAATCATATGATATTCTTGCGACAAACGGAAATTGTATTGAATGGATTGAGGTCAAAGGAACAAGAGGATCTGGTGATGGGGTAATTCTGACAAAAAACGAAGTTAAATTAGCAAAACGAAAGAAAACTATTTTGTATTTGCTTTGTAATATTCGTTATGACAATAAAACAGGTAAGGTCTCAGGTGGTGATGAATCTACGCATAGCTGGAAATTTACTAGATCAAATCTGATTCCACTGTCGTACCATTATCTAATACCAGAAAAAGGAGTGTCAGAATAGTCTTTTTTATTTCATAATTTACTATGATAGATAATTGAAATATGTAAGTATCTAAATTTTTTTTGAAATTTCGTGAAGCCAATATGGATCAAACGATTCAAGAATTACGCCAGAGCCTAGTGGATATCTGTCAAAACGGAAGGTACAATGGTTCGACCGCAGTCGTCGAGAGCATTCCCTACATTCCGTATATTCCCGAAAACTGGAATGGAATCTTGGTGGTCGCAGAAGCGCAGAATATGAGTGAAAAACTTTATAAAAACTGCACGGAATTGCAGAAAATCTGTCGTTTGTATCCAGATAAGGATTGCTCTAAGAACCATGATGCTAGTAAGGGCCTTTTCCCTGAATTGGATGTTGGCCCGTGGGAGGATGGTTCCATTCCGCTTGCGTTAAAGGCTGCTATAAAAAAATTTGATCCTTTCAAGACTGCGATTTGCAATGCTTGTTTGTGGTCGTTAAGGGACGGGGACAAGAATGTGAATCCCAATAAGGAAATGCGGGAGCTGTCGAAGGAGTTGTGGCGAAAGATGTTGCCTGCGTTGGGTTCTACGGTTAAACAGATTATATGCTGCGGTTCCGTTGCTGCGTCTATTTTTGATTTTGAAGAGGCGAAAAGCAAGAGAACCTGCCTAAGGCTCCCTTCTCCGAACGCTATGAGCCGTGTTTCGGGAATGTTCCGGGAAGAAGATCTCTTTGAGCGTTATCCAGAAGTGAAAAATGTTTTTGCCGAATTCAAAGACACTACACATCGGCAGAACAAAATTTTCTACGCCTGCCATGCGGTGAGTATTCTCAAGCGTGACAGTTTTTAAACCGACATTTATTCCAACATTAATCCGACAGCATATATATTTCGAAAAAATTGGAGGTCACAATTTGTGATCTCCAAAAATCTTCAAGGTCGTAGATTGTGACCTTGGAAAAAGGGTAAATTCTCTATCTATTTAAGAAATTACGCCCCGCAAAGAGATCTTTTCAAGCGATAAAATAGTTTCCAAGCGGTATTTCAAGCGATAAAGTTGAATTTCAAGCGACAAATGCTATTTCAAACGGCTTTTCAAGCGACAAAACGAGCGATAATAATGATTTTCAAGCGATAAACAAAACTTCAAGCGATAAAACGCTTGAAATGACATCTGAGTATCAAGCATTTTTATGGTCACAATTTGTGACCATAGAAAAAGATAAGCGCTGTCCCTATCTCCCTACCTTGACCTTCGCAGAGCCTATAGTTCTAGTGGTGCGTTTTTTCCTGTGAACTTCCCAGAGATTGCCCAGAAACAAGTGAAAATTGCCCAGAGAATGGGCGAAATTGCCCAGAGTTTGCCCAGAGATCGGCTTGATTTCGCTTCTGAGTTGCCCTGAGATTGCCCAGAGAACTTATTTTGCGTTGCCCCTATCTCCCCACCTTCACTTCGTAATACCCCTTTTTCTCGCCGACTGTCGTGCCGTTGACGCGGAACGCCTTGGCCGGCATCGCGTTCGCACGGAATGGGAGTCGCGCGCGGATGTAGTCGGTGTCACCGCCATTCGGCGCGGGCTTGGAGATCGCGATAGAATCCGTCGAGACCGTAAAGTTGTCAAATCGTATGTAGCAGTCGTGGGTGGGGGCCCATTCGGCGCTGCTTCCACCGTGGAATGTGGAGAGGTAGAACTTGTCGACTTTCACGGTGTCGTAGTCGCGAAGCCTGAGGGTATCCACATCTAGCGCGAGTTCGCCGTCAAGCCAGGTTTGTACGCGGCCGTTCTTGTCGCCGTTGCCGAGAGAGGCGATGGTGTTCATACTTACTTTGTTTACAATGTGGTGCCAGGTGCCGGTGGTGAACTGTTTTTGCGGGATGGTGCCGTTTAAGTCCCACTTGAAATCGTCGCCGTATACGGACTCTTGCCCCATAAAGTAGATGAGCTGCACAGCGTTGCCGTCTTTGCGCCACATGATGCGTGCGCTCCAGCCGTCGCCGGTTTGGGGCATGGCGTTGCCGGTGTAGCACTTGCCGCCGCAAAGGCCGGGGAGTTTGCCGCCCAGCTGGAACTCGAACCCGTCTTCGAAGAATATGTCGTAGGCGCTCCACATGGTATCGGCGGTTTTCACGAGGGGCTGGATGATCTGCGCGGCGCAGGCGGGGGTGTCGTTGTCGTTCGGGCCTACGCAGCCCTTGGGGTACTTGAGCTGCAGTACGTTGCCGTGTTCCTCGCCGTCGTACACGACCTTGGAATTTTCGCCATTGTTCTTGTCCATGGCGTACCACCAACTTTTGTCGTAGTCGTTGCGCTTGAAGTCTTCCTTGGCCTCCGCATTGCCGTACACGCCGACTTCGCGATTCTCAAAGTTCACGAACGAGACGGTGTCGGAGGCCGTTTGCGCGAAGGCAGGCACTTGAGTAAGCGAAGCCGCGGAGAACGCTACGGCGAGGATGTGGTGGATTTTCATACTCATACTTTTAAAATAATCTTTTTTGGACGATTTTAAGCTATCTTTTTTATGTATGGCCGATTCACTTGACGAAAAACACAATGAAACTGGCACGAATCTTGCCGCGACCCCCGCAGCGACCAAAGCTGCCGAGGCTCGCAAGGCTCGCATCCGCAAGATGCGCGGGTGGCTTTCTCCGCGTGATTCTGTGGCCGACGATTTTGGCCCCGAAGACGCCGCCCTCTATTACGGAGAAGGGCATAACGGCTGGAACCGCTAGCGGGTTTTAAGTAGCGGGATTTATTCTAGAATCGCCTTGTAGGCCTCAACCAATTTCTCTAGCGATACGGCGCAGTTGGCGGGCGAGGTGGAGGGGAGTTTGACCGCGTCCATTCCGACGTCTTTGGCGCAGAGTTTCTGGTACAGCTTGTGGGCGGTGGCGCCGGTGCAAAAGATGCGCGTGACTTTGGATTTTTCAACGAACTCTTTTATGTTGTTCACAACTGGGTCTTCGATGCTTGTGTCGCTTGCACCCACGATGGTGCAACTGTCCAGAACGTCCCACAGGGCCACGTGATGCTTTTTGAGCATGGCCTTCTTTTGGGCGATGGTTTCGGGCACGCTTTCGCCGAGCACGATTGCCATGACTTTCCAGAATCTATTTTGCGGGTGCCCGTAGTAGAATGCCATTTCGCGCGACTTGGGCGAGGGTATGGAGCCGAGCAGCAGTACGCGGGATTCGCGGTCGTATAGGGCCGGGAATTCGTGGGTGACGTGGGTGCGGGTTGGCATGTGTTGAAAATTAGTTATTATTTTTATTAGGCTAAAAAGATATTTCAGGAGAGGAACACAAATCATGAAATTAGGGCCTTTTTCCTTTGCTATCGTGGCATTTGCCTTTGTGGCGGGGACTGTAACGGTTTCTGCCAAGGAAATCACCTCCAAGGTTCCGGAGCTTTCTGGCGGATGCTACCAGATTTCAACCGCAGAGGAACTTTACGGATTCGCCGAAATTGTAAACGGGAACGATTCCTCTGCGGCGAATCCTTCCGTTTGCGGTAAGCTCATGAAGGACATTGTCGTGAATGACAGTGTCTTGAGTAAGTGGGCCTGGCCTGGCAGCGATGGTGCCGATTACTTGGCCGTGTGGGAACCGATAAAGGAATTCTCGGGAACATTCGATGGCAATGGGCACGTCATTTCGGGACTTTACTCCGAGACGGGTTCGGGCCTCTTTAAATCTTTTGTCTCGTCAAGCGAACATACGGTCGTTGTCAAGGATTTGGGAATAATCGATTCCTATTTCTTGACAAAAAGCGTAGCTGGTGTTCTTGTAGAATCTGTTACTGGAGATGGTGAAGCCCAAATAACTAATTTCTATTCGCTGTCTGACCTTGAAGCTACAAGAAGCCAGCCTAGTCGTGTACCCTCTGTTGGGGGCGTTGTCGGTTATGTAGGCGAGAATACTTCATTGACTTTGACAAATTGCTATAGCGCTGGAGAACTTGTAGACAATAAGTATGAATTTTATTCCCAATTGATAGGTTATCCATATAGTCTGAGAGAATCAATCAAGATCAACAACTGTTACGTACTGGAAAAAGGGTCTAGCGATAATGGAGTTCTAGTAGATTCCGCCGCATTCCGCGATGGTGCGGTGGCATATTTATTGAGAGAAAATTCGAGTGGCGCCATTTGGGGACAGGATGTCGGCAAGGATCCTTATCCGAATTTCTCGGGTAAACTTAATAACTCCATTGCAGCCAGATATACGGTTGAATTCCATACCTTCGATGGTGATACGGCTAAATATTTTGACAATTATGTTGCCGGCCTCACTACGATGCTTCCTAAGGGAACGTCCAAGGAGAACCTAGTTTTTGGTGGCTGGTATAGGAATGCCGATTTCAGCGGAGAAAACGATACGGCAATTTCCAATACAACAACGGGCGACCTTGAATACTGGGCGAGGATGTATGACCGTTACAAGATAATCTACCATGCCAATGGTGGCGTGACTGAATCTGGGTCTTATATGGGATGCGGCAATCCTACTGCAAGTTATCAAGATGCACTCATCCTGGGGAATTCTGAAGACTGCTATCTGGGTAGTATTGGTAAAAAGCTTCTTCGTCATTACACGCGTGACAGCAGCATCTTTATAGGCTGGTATGACAACGAAGAGCTGACCGGCAATCCTGTCGATTCCATCACAACCAGTGACAAGGGCGACAAGGATTTCTATGCGAAGTGGTACGAATACAAGAGACCGGCGATAGATCCTGCGGACAGCTGCTACATCATTTCGAATGCCGAGGAACTTTACGGATTTTCGGCACTTGCGGACGGCTCGTTTACCACAGGAAAATACAATGAGGATGAGCGTCTGGGTTATGCATGTGGAAAGCTTACGAAGGATATCGTGGTCAACGAGAATGTCTTGAAGCGCGATGGAACTCTCGACAGCGCAAGGATGCATGAATTTCTGCCATGGAAAACGATTGCATTTTACAATGGTGGAATTTTCGATGGTCAGGGACACACTGTTTCTGGGCTTTATATAAACGGTTCCGAAGGGATGTTTTATGATGCAAGCCCCAAGTATTACGCAAAAACAATCACCATCCGTAATTTAAAGGTCAAGGACTCTTTCATTTCAAGTGATTATGATGCTGGCGGAATTATTTGCAGCTATACCAATTCTACTGCAATTATGGAAATTGAAAATACGCATTTTGATGGCGCTATTTATGCAAGGGGCGGAACTGCTGGTGGTCTAGTCTCGGAAGCGCATAATTTGCTGATTATAAGAAACAGCGGTCATCGGGGAATCATTCATGCTACATCAACAGATGTTGGCGGTATTATTGGTCATGCTGACGAATTTACAGTTCTTGTGCAGAATTACAATGAAGGCAGCATTGTCATCGAGAGGCCTCCTGTAGAAGGATTTGTTGCTATAGGACCTGCCGGAGGACTGGTAGGTGAAGCGGCAGGCAACTTCTTCATTGCGAATAACTACAATGTTGCCGACATAGAAACTAAGGGCAGATATGGTGGCCTGATCGGGGCTTATTATGTAGGTGATTTGGGAAAATGTCAATATGAAACATGCAGGCCTGAACGCTCATTTGTCCTTAACAATTACAGCAAGGGTAGGGTTATCGGCGATAAGCCTTCAAAAATGTATGATAGTGAAGTCACTTTTGAAAACAACTTCTATTTGGACGGAACGCTGCCTGAAGACAGTATCGGTACTCCTGTCAAGGCGGAGGCTTTTGAAGATAGCACTGTGGCAAAGGTGCTGCAAGGCTATGTACTAAAGGATTCTACCGGTGCAGAGGTTGTGGGTAGTGTCAGGGGCGATAACTGGATTCAGGGCGATGAATATCCTGTATTCTCGGTAGATAAGACGCAGTATCTTGTTCTGCTGTATGTGGCAAGGTATGTTGATTTGCCGACCAATGTTCTTTTCCATACGCCTGGACAGGTGCTACCGTTGCCAACGCCTTCGAGATATGGTTATTCCTTTGCTGGCTGGAAATGGGGTAATGACATTGTGACTGAAATTCCCGCGACAGTATCCGAGGACTTGTCTGTATCAGCGCAATGGAAGTCTATCCCGAGTAGTTCTAGCGTTGCTTCGAGCAGTTCGCAGATTTCGTCTAGTTCCGAAAAATCGAGCTCCAGCGAGGCGGCTTCTTCCAGCAGCGGCGTGAACTCCAGCAGTTCGTCGGCGAAATCGTCGAGCAGCAGTTCTGCAGGTGCCAAGTCTAGTTCCAGCAAGGGCAAGGATGCGATTGTTGCCGATGGCTTTGTTCCACAGTTCTCTCTTATGGTCGCTGGTCGCGAAATTCAGGTGTTAAACGCCCGTGTGGGAGCTGCCTATGCGGTGCTCGATCTGCAGGGCCGCATCGTGAAACAGGGACAGGTTGAATCGTCGAATTTTGCCGTGATGGTCGAACGTGCAGGAAACTACTTGGTACGTATCGGTAGCAACTTGCAAATGGTTCGGTTTAAATAAATTAATGGAATAGTTTGTCTGCATGAAGATCAAGATTCTGTTTGTGTGCCACGGGAACATTTGCCGAAGCCCGATGGCTGAATTCGTGATGAAAAAACTGGTACGGGATTTGCCCGCCGAATTACAACAGGGGGCGGCGCAGTCTCAGTTGAAAGATGTAGAATTTGAAATCGCAAGTGCCGCGACGAGCACCGAAGAAATCGGGAACCCGGTGTACCCGCCGGCACGCCGCATGCTTGCCATGCACGGAATCGATTGCAGTGGAAAGACGGCGCGTCAGATGACGGCGCGCGACTACGAGTATTACGACTACATTGTGCTCATGGACCGTAACAATTTGCGCAACCTCCGCTGGATTTTGCCGGCCGATGTGTATGCTCGTGAAACATCTGGCCCGGTGGAAAATCGCAAGGTCTCACTCTTGATGGATTGGGCGCACAAGAGCCGCGATGTGGCGGACCCCTGGTATACAGGCGATTTTCAGGCTACTTGGGACGATGTAAACGAGGGTTGCAAGGCGATGCTGGCCCAGATTTCGCAGCAGATTCAGCAATAGCCCCTGTTTCAAGACTAAACGATTTTGAATTGGCATGCAATTTGCTAAATTCTCCCCGTAAATTTTTAATCAGAGACCGCGGGCGGTGCCCTCGGCCGTAAAAAGGAAAAAGATGAGCATAGTCGATACCGTTCTTCACAAGATCTTTGGTACCCCGCACGAACGTAAGGTCAAGCAGCTGCGCCCGGTGATTGCCGAAATCCACAAGGCCCGCGAAGCCCTGGAAGCCCTGGATGACGCCGCCCTTGCCGCCAAGAGTGCGGAATTCCGCGAAAAGCTCAAGAATGGCGCTACCCTCGAAGACATCAAGGTCGAAGCCTTTGCCGTGTGCCAGGAAGCTTGCGACCGCCGCCTGGGTATCTTCAATATCTTCAAGCCGGAATTCAACTTTGACTTTAGCCGCTTGGGCCCCGAGCTCCAGGAATCGGTGAACGCCGCGAAGGCCGAACTTGCCGCCGGCAAGAACGAATGGGAAGTTTACCTGCCCGCCTCTGTGTATGCGAAGGTCCGCGAACTTTACCCCGAATCGGTGAAGCCGTTCCGCATGATGCCTTTCGACGTGCAGATGATTGGTGGCTTGGTACTCCACGAAGGTGCCATCGCCGAAATGGCGACGGGTGAAGGTAAGACGCTTGCCGCCGCCCTGCCGGTTTACCTGAACGGTCTTTCTGGCCACGGTGTGCACGTGGTGACGGTGAACGACTACCTCGCCGGCCGTGACGCAAAGCAGATGGGCATGGTCTACAAGTTCCTCGGACTCACGGTGGGTCTCATCGTGAACGGCCTGAACCCCGAAGAACGCCGCGTGAGCTACAACAGCGATGTGACCTACGGTACCAACAACGAATTCGGCTTTGACTACCTGCGCGACAACATGGCTGTGGAACCCAACCAGCTGGTGCAGCGTGAACTGAACTTCTGTATCGTCGACGAAGTGGACTCCATCTTGATTGACGAAGCCCGTACGCCGCTTATCATTAGTGGCCCGGCCGAAGACGCTACCGAAAAGTACGCCAAGGCAAACGAAATCGCCAAACAGCTGATTAAGAACAAGGACTTCTCGGTCGACGAAAAGGACAAGAACATCCAGCTGACCGAAAAGGGCGTGAACCACATTCAGGAACTCATGCACATTACGAACCTGTACGGCGAACATGCCGACTGGGTACACTTCTTGGATAACGCCCTCAAGGCCTGGTACCTTTACGAAAAGGATGTGGACTACATTGTCCGCGATACCGAAATCATCATCGTTGACGAAAATACGGGCCGCCTTATGGAAGGCCGCCGCTACAGCAACGGTATGCACCAGGCGATTGAAGCCAAGGAAGGCGTGCAGATCCGTCGCGAAAACCAGACGCTTGCAACGATTACGTTCCAGAACTACTTCCGCATGTACAAGAAGCTTTCGGGTATGACGGGTACCGCCGAAACCGAAGCCACGGAATTCATCAAGATTTATAACATGAACACTTGGGTGATTCCGACCAACAAGCCTTGCATCCGTAAGGACCTGCAGGACATGGTGTACAAGTCTGAAGATGCCAAGTGGCGCGCCATTGTGGCCGAAATCAAGGAACGCCACAGTAAGGGACAGCCGCTCCTCGTGGGTACGGCATCCATTGAAAAGTCCGAACATTTGCATGGCCTCCTTGAAAAGGAAGGCATTCCGCACGAAGTCTTGAACGCGAAGAACCATGGCCGCGAAGCTGAAATCATTCAGTACGCCGGCTACAAGGACAAGGTGACGATTGCAACCAACATGGCTGGTCGTGGTACCGACATTGCCCTTGGCCCGGGAGTTACCGAGCTTGGCGGTTTGCATGTGCTTGGCACCGAACGTCATGAATCTCGCCGTATCGACAACCAGCTGCGCGGTCGTTCCGGCCGTCAGGGCGACCCGGGTTCCAGCCAGTACTTCTTGAGCCTCGACGACAACCTGATGCGTATCTTCGGTGGCGATAGCGTCAAGAACTTGATGACCCGCTTTGGCGTGGGCGAAGACGAAGTGATTACCCACCCGATCGTGAGCCGCTCGATTCGTGGTGCCCAGCGCCGCGTGGAAGGCCAGAGCTTCGATATTCGTAAGCACTTGCTCGACTACGATAACGTGATGAATGAACAGCGTAAGGTGATTTACGGCCTGCGCCGCCGTATTCTGAACGGCGAAGACATCAGCGAAGAAATCATGAACCGCATCGAAGACGCCTGCGATATCAAGGTGTCTCAGTACATTCCGGCCAAGACTTACGCCGAAGCCTGGAATCTGGAAGGCTTGCACATTGACTTGCAGCGTAGCCTCGGCATGGAATACAGCCTCACGCTCGAAGATGCCATGAGCAAGACGCCGGAACAGGTGCTCGATGAAATCATCGACCTGTGCAAGGTCCGCTACGACAAGCTCACGAAGATTATTCCGGAAGCTGACTTCCGCCAGATTGAACGCCGCTTCTTGTTGATGACCATTGACCAGGTGTGGAAGGAACACTTGTACGCCATGGACCAGCTGAAGGACTCTATCCGTTTCCACGGATACGCTCAGAAGGACCCGCTGATGGTCTACAAGAACGAAGGCTACAAGATGTTCGAAGGCTGCATGGAAAAGATCGCGACGCTCACCGCGCTCCGCATCTTGAACATCCGCATTACGCTCCCGAACGGTGTGACGGTTTCTCCGGACCAGTTGCAGCTCAAGAGCCAAGAACAGATCGAAGCCGAAAAGAAGGCCGCCGAAGAAGCCGCTGCTGCGAACAATGCCGCAGAACCTGCCACTGAACAGGCCGCGCAGACTCCCGAAGCGAAGCAATCCAATGCCGAATCTGCCGAGCAGATGAGTGCCGAAGGCGCAAAGCCCGCAGGCCTTGCAGGCACCGCCGCTACTTCTGAAACGAATGCGATTTCTGAAGAACAGCAGGAAGCAAAACCGATGCCGCAGTCTGCGCTTCCGGGCACTCGCCAGGTGAACCCCGCCATGCTCGCCGCTGCACGCCGCCGCGCTCAGCAGCAGGCTCCGAAGCTGGGCCGCAATGACCCGTGCTGGTGCGGTTCTGGCCTCAAGTACAAGAAGTGCCACGGCAAGGACTTGGAATAAAGTAACTAAAAAGAAGCCGTCTTAACCGACGGCTTTTTTTGTATAAAAAAATTCCCGGTTTGTCACCGGGATAAATTTTGCGGGTTGTATTAGTTTTCGTTAGCGAGGTGGTCCAGATAAATCTTCTGGGCTTTTGAATCGTACATCACCACGTCGTAGAGTTCGCCGTCTTTGCCGGTGCGCGATTCCACGAAGAGTCCGCTCATGGAGCCCTTTTCGGTGGGCAGGAATGCGCTGCGGCCTTCGGGCGATGTCTTGAATTCAAGGTAGCCTTGTTCCACGTACCAGTCGCGAATGACTTTGTAGTAGATGCGTTCCATGTTCTCGCCTACAAGGGTGTTCAGGCGGCGTGCGATTTCGCTCACGGGCACGGGCGTATCTTCGGCGGGATAGTCGGCCAGTTGTTCGGCGGTCAGGTGAAATTTTTCCCTTTGCACGCGCTTCGGAGCGTATTCCTGGTCGTCTTGAAAATCTTGAGCCTGGTTGGCCTTGCGCTTGGCAAAGCGTTCGTTTGCAATGTCGACGCACTTTTGAATGTTGTCCAAAATGAACTGTTGCGCCTGTTGCCAGCACTGCGTATAAATGTTATGGTGTCCGCGCAGGTCCGATTCGCCCTTTTCGAATCCGTAGGTTTCGCCCTTGGCAGTGGGCAGGTTGGCGTCGGTGCCGCTTTCGGTGGACTGTCTTTCGAGAATGCCTTCTTGCACCAGAAAGTTTGCCACGTCGGCATAGAGCAGGTGGTTCATGTTCTTGGGCAAAAGTTCGTTCACGTTGCGCACCACGCGGGAAATAGACACCGGGTAATCAAAGAAGCGGTAACCCTTCAGGGTTTCGGCGTCGATGGCCAAATCTTGCATGGCGGGCTTCGCGTTCTTCTTTGCTACGCGCGGCTTTTCGGCGGTGGGCATGGGGGCCACCTGGTCGTGGTTGAGCTGCTGCTGCAAAAGCGATGCGACGTAGGCGAGGCACTTGCTGATGCGTTCCTGTTTGCAGGAATCCCCTTCGGGCAGGATTTCGTCTGTCAGAGGGTTGATTCCGCAAGAGAGCTTGCGCAGGTACATTTCGGCACGTTCGATAATCGCATTTTCAGAGGCCATACAAAACTCCATTCGTTGCAAAAAGCGTTGTAAAGATAGTATTTTCTTGGCGTACCATAAATTTTTTCTACCTTTTAAAGTAATTGTGAATCTACTATGAAAACGGCTAAGCATTTTTTTAGTTTAGAAGGTATCGACGGTTCGGGCAAAACGACCCAGATCGATATGCTGATTGATGCTCTCACCAAGGAGGGTTATTCCGTGGTGAAGTTGCGCGAACCGGGCGGCGCAAAGATTTCGGAACGCGTGCGCGAGATTCTTTTGGATACGAGTTTCAAGGGAATCATGAGCGACAAGACGGAACTTTTGTTGTATAATGCCGCCCGCGCCCAGGTGATTGCAGAGATTATTCAGCCCGCGCTTGATGCCGGAAAAATCGTGATTGCCGATCGCTTTGCTTGGAGCACTTTTGCCTACCAGGGTTGTGCCCGCGGCTTGGGCGCTGACCTTGTGCAGCGTCTGACCGAAATTACTTGCGACGGTTGCTTTCCGGAACTCACCGTGGTGCTTGACATTGATGTGCAGCGGGGACGCGCGCGCACCGCGAAGCGGGGCGAGGCACCCGATCGACTGGAGAGCGAGAAGGCCGAATTTTTCGAGAGGGTGCGCAAGGGGTACCT
Organism: Fibrobacter sp. UWB15; assembly: GCF_900177705.1. Taxonomy (NCBI): domain Bacteria; kingdom Pseudomonadati; phylum Fibrobacterota; class Fibrobacteria; order Fibrobacterales; family Fibrobacteraceae; genus Fibrobacter; species Fibrobacter sp. UWB15. Next base: position 29,045 of record NZ_FXBA01000013.1, on the reverse strand, counting down.
TGCCGCGGCCCGTGACTACAGCGACTGCGTTGCGGCTATCGATGCCGACCGCAGCCCTGATGCCGTATTCGCCGACTTGTATAAGCTTGTAAAGGCGAGATTGTAGCAGGTTTCCAGAATTGTATATTTTAGTTGCAACATGTGAATAAATATTATAGATTTGTTTACATGAAAATCGCAAAGCATATTGTAACTCTCATGACGTTTGCCTCGGTAAGTGCCTTGGCGCAGACGGAAGTGGTTCCGGCTTCTACGACGGTGCCGGATTCTACGCAGGCTAAACCCGTGGCTGAAGCGCCCGAGGTGGCGGCCCCCGAAATTGTTCCTGCAGATTCTGCTGTCGTAGATTCTACGGCCCAGAATGCTGAACCGGAGTTGATTGAAGAAAACCGCGAAGCGGTTGCAGAAGCGACTGCAGAAACGGTGGCCTCGGTTGTTGATTCGGCGGCGGTTCCGGTTTCTGATTCCACAGTAGCCTCGGTTGCAGATTCCACGACGGCTCCGGTTGCTGATTCCGTGAAGAGCGAAGAAGTGGTGGCTGTGGCTACTCCCGATTCCGCAAAGCCCCAGGTGGATTCCATTGCCCCTGTCGATACAGTGTCTGTTGCCGTGGTGGATACTCCCGCTGTAAAGGTGGATTCGGTTCCGGTCGCAAAAAAGGATGAACCTGTCGCAAGTCCGCTTGACAATATTTTGCACGGCAATTCCTACAACCCGGTTGCAAATGAAGCTGCCGCCGCGACAGTGGGTGGTGAAATGTGGTTCCCGCACAAGATGTTCAATCGTCGCTTTGCCTACTTTGAACCTGTCGAACAAGAAGGTGTCGTGTCTTTTGGACAGAGTATGACTTACTTCGTTGCCTTTAACAACAACTATGACCTGGCGCTTTTGACTGCAGGTTTGGCCAAGGAAAACTTTGGTGTGATGTTGCGGGCGGCTGTGGGCAAAAAGTGGAGCTATATCGATGACGACGAAACTGGCGCCGAACAAACCATGAAGGCGACGTCGGCCGGTACGGCTTTGGGTGGAACCGCGTCTGCAAGGTTTGCTGGCCTGGATATGGCGCTTCGCCTGGCTTACTACCAGCCGGAAGGTGATGTATCGATTACGGGTTCCGGAACGGAAATCGAATCGGACGTTTGGAATTTTGGAGGCCAGTTCATTATTTCGAAGCCTGGCAGGATTTCTTGGGGTGCGGCCTTGAGCGTTGCCCGTTACAATTCCAAAAATTCGTTGACCGAAAAGAGCATGTTTGAAAAGGGCGGCAGGTATTATCTTGCGACAACGACGATTCACACGACGGACTCGACGACCCGTGTAGAAGTGGTTCCCGAATTCAATTTTGGCGGTGCCATTTTGAATCACGAAAAGGCCCGCGTGTTCATGGGCTTGAATATGGCTGCCCCCTTGGCCACCTACGACCGCATCAAGAATGTGTGCAGCAGGCATAATGAGTACGCCTTGGTGGCAACTCCCAACATTTTGGGCGAAGTGATGCTGGGTAGCCACGTGGTTGCTTACGGTAGCGCCTCTCACCAGTGGGATGTGTTCCATTACAGGGATTCCTACATCAACAAGGTGTCTACCAAGTCCATGGATATTTCTTCGGGTATAACCACGGCGAATGTGGGTATGCGTCTGGAATACGAAATGGCCGCATTGGAAGTCGCCTTTACCAAGCAGTTCTTGAGCAATCCCTTCGGGGCGTTCTCTTCTACTGACGAGGTTATGACTTCGATTGGAATGTTCATCAATTTCTAATGAGTATTTGTTTTTTATGGATAGAGCCCGCCGTCGCAAATTTGGACAGAATTTCTTGGATGTACCTACCGCACAGATGATTGCGGGGGATTTGCCTGCCGAAGCGGGCGAGTGGGTGCTTGAGATCGGCCCTGGGCACGGCGCGTTGACGGAACATTTGCTTGAGCGCGACGTGCAACTCACTGCCGTCGAGATCGACGAGCAGTGCGTGGAATTTTTGCAACAAAAATTCCAGGGCCGTGAAAACTTCCATATCGAAAACATTGATTTTCTGAAGTTCGACTTGCAGGCGTTTTTAGATGCTCACGAAAAACCGTGGGTTACAGGTAACTTGCCCTACAATGTGTCGACTGCGATTATCGCGGGCTTGATGCCGAAACTGCACTTGACCAAGGGCTTTATGGGAATGGTGCAGCTCGAAGTCGCCGAACGCATTTGCGCAAGCCCCTGCAGCAGCAATTACGGCAGCCTCTCTGTTTTAGTGTCTGCATACGCCGACTCCCAGATTTTACGCAAGATCGGGCCGGAGCATTTCACGCCCCGCCCGAATGTCGATAGTGCTACGATGCTTTTAACGCCCAAGGCAGACGCCTTGCAGGCTCCCGAAGGCTTCTTCGACTTCGTGCGCGCCGCCTTCACTCAAAAGCGCAAGACCCTCGCCAATTCGTTCGGCCGCGCTTACGACAAAAAGAAAATCCAGGAAGCTATCGAGCTCCTGGATTACCCTACAACGGTTCGCGCCGAGGAATTGTCCCCCGCGCAGTTCCTTGAATTCTACAAAGTCATTGTCGGGTAGTTTTACCTGAAATTTTACTTGACCGTAACGCGTTGCATTTGCCTGCCCGTTTGCGGCTTTACCAAATAAGTGCCAGAACGCTTGACCGCTGCTGTCGTTTTCGCTTGCAGTTCCTGGGCGCTTAAGGCCATGAACTTTGCCACGAGGCGGCCCTGCATATCGAACACGCTGTAGGCAATCGGCTTTTGCGCGAACTGCAGCGATTCCGTTTGCAGCCCGCGAGCGGCAATCGCTGTCGTCGAAGGATCCGCAAAATTCAGCCAATCGATGTTCACGTAGTTTCCGACAATTTCCACCTTAAGCACGTGTTCACCTTCAGAAAGCGTTACCTTGCCTGCCTCAAGAACCGTATAGGTATCAAAGCTGGTGCCTTGCGATACGATGATGTTGTCTGTAACGGCGTTGCCATCGACATAGAGCTTGAAGCCCGCATTTTCAGAAGTGGTGGCACAGTTTGCGCTCACGTCGTATTCGCCGGACTTGGCCACCTTCACGGTGTATTCGAGCCATTCGCCTTCTTGCGTGTAACCGATGGCGTAACCGTCGCCTGCCTTTACGATATCCACAGCGTCGTCGCGGTACTCGCCGCCCTTGTTGTCGTCATCTTTGTCGAGGTATGCCTTGCCCGAACCGCCTACGTCGTAATTTTCGACTTCGACTTTGCCCGGAATTGCAGTGGCGACATCTTTGTACGGGGCCTGCGGAATAATGGAGGTAATGTTGATGTGGTAGCCGTATTTGGTATTTGTGATGTTCACCGGCACCGTAATCTTACCGTCGCTCACGTCGTATTCCTTGTCGGACACCAAATTTGTCGAAGGGACGGCCTTGTCCTTGTTTTCCCACACTACGTATTCTACAGTCACATTCACCTTGTTGCCAAATGCGGCCGGAATACCCGAAATATTCACGTTCACATCGCCCTTGGTGTTACCGCCGAGCACAATGCTTGCAAAGCCTTTCTTCTTGTCGAGGGCGGCAAAGCCGTCGACGCCATCGCTCTTGTCGTTGGGCGGGGTCACCTTTGCCATGTAGCCGCTCATGTCGCCGTACCACTTATAGAGCCACCAGCCGCCACCGCGTTCGTTGTTCGAGGTCAGCAAGCTACCCAAGCGACCCGGCAGCGGTACGAACCACCAAGAAATCATGGCGCTTTCGACACCGTGGCGTTCGAATTTGGCAATAAACGGGACGGACACTCCGGGGCAGCCCTCCTCGGAGTGTTCCGTCGAAGAATATTCGTTAATGCTCAGCGGGCGCGGAGACACATTGTACTTCTTTTCGAGATTGCGGTAGGTCTCGACAGAGCCCACGAAACCACCCGAGCCCCACTGGTGCCAACTCACCACATCGGGCATGCAGTTGTTCTGCGAACAGTACTTAACGAATTCTTCCATTTTCGAAGCGTGATAGAACGAATAAGAAGGTCCGATAATTTTTGCACCGGGGTCCATCTGGCGAATCAGATCATAAGTCTGTTTCCAAAGACCGGAATTGAAGTCGATGCTCGATTTCCACGTATCGTTCGGTTCGTTCCAGATCTCGTAGCCGTCAAAATTCTTGTTGTTCGATTTGAGCTTGTCGTTGATGACAGATTTTACTTCGTTTTTCCAGTGGTCCATGTTCTGGAACTTGTAAGGCCAGCCAGGCAAAACGTCGGCCAGGCGAATCTGGATCTTGGCACCGATGCTTTCGACACGTGGGGCCACAAGGAATGCGCCACCGATGCCCTGCTGGCGGCCGCTACCGCTACGTGCCGGCGAAAGGAACACATTCGGCTTGAGGGGAGCGACATCTTTTTCGATATTGCTCGGGAGTGTTTCGGTAAGGCCATAAAGCGAGCCCGTGGCCACATGGGTCACCGGCTTGATGCTATCACCAAGGCTTACGCCCAAATTTACGGCCGCATCCGCAAGGGCTGCCGCCATCAAAACCATAGAAATAAACTTGAAGTTCATACTGCCATCCTCTAGTTCTATTACACCATCATAAAAAATACCCCCTTTTATAGGGGGTTTTAAGGGGGGCGAAAAAGATTTTATTGTCTTTTTTGCAATAGGGGAGGGCGCCTAAAATCGGCTCAAATTAGAGCCTTTTGCCCAAAAGCGGCCATTTGGTGGGGACAATTCCGTCGAGTCTCACGTTGTCGAGGTAAAGTTCGCCGTCTTCGGTCAGGGCGAAGTTGATGGCCTCTACCGCCGTAAGCTTGGAACGCAGCTCGTCGAAGGGGAGGTTGTAGACGCTCCATTCTTCCGTGAGTTCGATACCTGCCGGCGTTACGTAATCGGTGCTGCCGTCGCTGTTGTGGACGACTAGCTGCACGACCAGCTTGCCTGTTCCCTTGGCGTCAAAAGAAAGCCCCGAGGCTTCGCTAATGTCAAAATAGGCGTAGTTGTCGTCACCGAGTTCGCGATCGTCTTCGCCGAGAATGAATCCTGTAAGGGCAAAATGGTTCTCGAATTCTTCGTCGATATCGGCGTTAAAGTACATGTAGACGCCCATTTGGTCATCCTGCTTGAATTTTTCGGCGTGGGCGAATTCTACGTTGCCTTTAAAGCGGCTGTTGCCACCTTGCGAAGAATCGGTAAAGAAGTAGGTGGGGCCGACCAGGCCGAAGGTGTTACCAACAACGGTACGGCCGCTGGACCAGTCTTCGTAACCGGTCAAGAGGGTGTAAACGCCGTAGTCCCAGTTAATCCTGTTGACAATCTGTTCTTCGGTGAATCGCACCGTACGGGTGGTCTGTACCTGGTAAATGCGGGATTCTCCGTTATGCTCCACCGTCATGAAGTGGACGCCATCGGGAAGGCCTTCGAATTCGAATTCGCCGCTGCTGTTGGTTGTAGATTCCTTGTCTAAAATCTTAAGTTTGGCGCCTGCGACAGCTTCGCCTTTTTCGCTGATGATACCTGTTACGGTGACGCCTTCTTTTGCCACGTAAATTCCGCTTTCCATGCCTTCGCGGAAGAACAGCCACCTCATAGACTTGAGGTCGTCTTTCTGCATTTCAACTAGGTTGAACCCTTCGAGCGAGGTGTTCAGCTTGACTTTCCCTTCTTTGTCGATGGAGTCTACAGAGACCATCACCAGGCCGTTTTCGGTGGGTTTCCAGGTGCGCACGACTCCGCCCACAATCGGATCGATGCTTCTGTCGCTTATGTACCCGACATAGCCGTGCTCGTAGTCTTCGTCGGTTTCTACGTCGCTTTGACTTGAACTGCTGTAGGTGTTGTCTATTTCTGTTCCGCTATCTTTTGCAACGCTGCTAGAAGACTTTGTATTGCCTTTGCTGGAACTACTGTCTGTGGCGATATTCCCTTCGTGGTCGATAACGGCTACGACTTTGCTGGAATCGTCTCCGCAGCCTGTAAGGGCTGCCACCAGGGCTGTTGCGGAAACCATTATTTTGAAACTCTTCATTTTACTCCTCTTGTTAGTACAAAGGAAATGTAATAAAAAGAAACCGTCGGCAATGCCGACGGTTCCTTAAATGGCTTTAATTCATTTTTTTAGCCGAGTTCGTCGCAGTATTCAGCGTCGCATGGTTCTTCGCTGCTGCCAGAGAGCAGGCATGCCTGAGCTTCGAAATCTACGATTTCCATTTCCGGTGCTTTGTATTCTTTCTTTTCCATAATCAACCCCTAATAATTACTTTTGGACCTTGGTGTTGCCGATGAACATGCCCTTGTTTTGGGGCTTGCTGTTCAGCTTGCGACCCTTGAGATCGAACCAACCGTTCACCTTTACGATTTCGCCCGTGGCCATGTTCCAGCGAGCAAGGCGGGTCGTGCCGTTTCCCTTGTCGATGAGCTTCACGTCAATCGTTTCGGGCAGCACGGAGGCAGCGGAATCAGTGGATTTTTGAAGAGCCTTGTCGCCCTTGTAAACCAGGTAAGCGCGCAGCGGCGGAACAAAGGCACCTGTACCGACCTTGGTGAATTGGCCGGCTTCGACTTTACCCTTGGTCTTGGCGGCATAGCCGTAAACACTGCCCAATTCGGCATTGTCCTTGTCCCAGCGGATAAAGCTGTAAGAGCCGCGCATAAGCCAGTCGCTCTGATTGCTGACTTCGCTTCTTAATGTAAGCTCGACGGAAGTCTGCGTAGAGGCGCTCACGCCGGTTGCCGTGAATTCGATTTCCTTGATACCCTTGCATTCATCTTTACTAATATCGGTAATCATCAGCATGGGCCTGTGGGCGGTACCGTCGGCAATGTCATGCTTTTCGGCGGAAATCCACATGCCGTTTTCGTCTTTGCCGTAGCTGAGGGGTTCGTACAGGTCGACGCATTCGTTTGCGGACTGGTAGTTTACCGGCAAGGTGATGGTAGAGTTTGCTGCCAGAGCCGTGCTGCGTTCAACAATGACTTTGAAGTTGCCGCTTCTACTGTTGCTGATGCAATTCGCGGCATCGTTATCGACTTCGACTTTTGCGTTTTCGTCGTTGACCGATTCCAGATACAGGGTGTTGTTGGATTTGTAGAATGCCCCACCCACAAAACTGCAAGTCGGCTCGCCTTCGGGTCTTGCGGCCCAGGCGCTAGAAATTAAACTTGACAAGACCACAACTGTGGTAGTAGCAAGAACCTTGTTATTCATATTTCCTCCAAATTAATTTGGCGCGCCCAAATATAGAAAAATATTCTTAATTTCAACTTTTATTTTTATTACATCCGAAATAAAAGTTTGGATACAAATTAACGGTTTTTCGGCAAATTTAGCGTACGTAAACATATTTTTATAGACGGATCGTCCATGGGCAAAGCGTTTCCCTATGCGATTTCGGTTTAGCTATAGATTAGTTTTATAGAGGATGTGCTTGTTGTGGAGCAAACTAATAAGGAGTCAACAAGTTTATGAAAGCGCCTAATCTAATTACGGCTGCATGCCTCTTGGCATTTTGCGGAATGTCATTTGCATATACCTTAAACGGTACTGTTACCACTAAAGACGGCAACGCCATTCAAGGTGCAGATGTAAAGCTTCTCAAAAGGAACAAGGCCACCACCACCGACGCCCAGGGCAAATTCACCTTCAAGGAAGAATCGGCCCATTTGAACGCGGCTCGTAGCGCCGGCAATTTCAGCCTTGCCAACGGTGTCTTGAACTTTACGCAAAGTGGCACTACTCCGGTGCAAGTCAAGATTTTCGACATGGTCGGAAACCAGGTATTTGCGCAGACGCTGCAAGGTTCCGGTTCGGTGGACCTGAATTCCGTCATCGAGTCGCAAGGCACTTATCTGGCCCGCGTCAAGCTCGGCTCGGCGCAAGAATCCATCCGCTTTAACGCCACAGGCAACTATTCGGGCTCCTTCAGGCAAGGCGGCAAGGCACTCATGAAGGTCGACGGCGTCGAAAAGGATACCTTGAGTGTCGCGTTCGAAGGCTACGAAACCGTAAAGGTGTTCCTCCCGAATCTCGATACGACTGTCGCAATCAAGATGAACGAAGTGTCTACCGAAGAAACTTTCAAGTTCGGTTACGCTCTCGGTAACTCGCCGACTCCGAGTAAGGGCTGCGGCACCAATTCCAAACTGCAAAAGGTCAATAGCGTCGAAAACGGCGACCACTTCCAGATCAGGGTAGGCAGCGACACCCGCGACTACTTTATCACGCTCCCCAAGAATTACGACAATACAAAACCGCACAAGGTGCTGTTTGCACTCCACTGCTACGGTAGCCGCGGCGAAGACTTTGTGCATCACAAAGCAGACTACGACCATCCGACACCGTACTATGGCCAGCAGGTGCTCGACAAGAACGGCGACTACATTTTCGTTTCGCTCGACGCCATTGGCGGTGTCTGGACCAAGGGCCAGGGTGACCACGATTTCTTTGCCCAGACGCTTACTACCTTGAACGAAAACTACTGTATCGACACGAGCCGCGTGTTCATTACGGGATTTAGCTTCGGCGCCATGTTCAGCTATTCCTTGATGCAGGACATGCAGAGCCGCGTGCGTGCCGCTGCCACTTACGCTGTGGCCGATTACAACATCTGGCTCCCCGAAGGCAGCAACATGAAGGACTTGCCCATCGCCTGGATGAACGTCCACGGCGTGAACGACGGCCGCTGCGATTACAACCGCGCCAAAAACAGCGCCCTCCCGCGCATTCTGAAGCGTAACGGCAAGGCCGATGCCAACGGCGACTTCACCGACGCAAGCAGTGAAAAACCCAAGGAAATCAGTGGCAATACGGGACATGTCTGCTACGACTTTACGACGGTCGACGAACGCTTCCCCGTCAAGTGGTGCAGCTGGCCGGGTGACCACCAGTGGACTGCGCATGACACCGGTAACATGGGCGTAGGCTGGAACTGGGAAAGCACCTGGGTGCCCGAAGAAGTCCACAAGTTCTTCGAACAGTTCTAGGGCCGCTCGCGCCTAACCGCTCACTTACGCAAAAACGCCTGGTATAACCAGGCGTTCTTTGTTTTTTTGTTCGCGTTCGCGACCCGTTTACACCGGGTCGCCTTTTTACTTGTACATGTAGCTTACGCCGTTGGGGAACTTAAGTTCTGTCATGCCGTTGGTTTGCACCTGACCGACTGAGCGAACTTCGCCGCCGTAAATAATGGCGTTGCCTTGGTACGTGGGCTTGAATGCAGCCTTGTCGGTACCATAGTAACTAGAGTTGCTGTAGGTAACGGGGGAACAGTTGGGGAGGTCTGTCGAGTAGTTGCCGAATGCAAGGAGCACACCGCCGGTGATATCGAAACCCGTATCGGTATCGATCAGGCCGCCGGCCATGTTTTCTGAGCAACCGCCGTTACCGCCTCCCCCGCCACCGGGGAATCCACCGCCCCAGCCGCCAAAGTTAAATCCGCCCTGGTTCTCGTAGCTTTCGCCCGTGATTTCGAGAATCACTACGCCGCCGGTCATTTTTGCAGAGCCGTTGGCGTCTAGCACGTCGATCATGTTGCCCTTGGCGCTAATATAGTGGTAACCGCCGCTAATCACGATGTGGCCACCGCTTTCGCTGAATGCAGAATATCCGCCGGCGCCCGGATCCTTCGGGCCGCCTGCGCCGTTCCAGCCGTCGTTCGTTGCAAATGTCGAGGTAATACCCCCTTCAGCAAAAATCCTGTAAGCTTCGATACCTTCGCTGGCCGTGACCACGTTGATGGTGGAGCCCTTCATGTACAAAGCGGAATCCGCGTGGATACCGTCGTCCTTGGAACTCACGGTCACGTTACCGCCGTTCAAGTAGACTTGCCAATGCGTGTGCAAGGCGTCGTCATCGGAATTCACTTCGAGCGTGCCGCCGTTCACGTAAATGTATTTTTCGGCTGCAAGCCCCTTGCCGGTAGCGGTAATCTTCAACGAGGCCTCTTCGGTGGAATCGCTGATCATCACGTAGTTGGCCGCGTCGATACCGTCGTCGCCTGCCTTGATGGTAATGTTGCCGCCCGAAATTTCTACGACGCCCTTGGTTGCCACGGTGTCCTTGAACGAGCCGTCTGCATTTTCGACGCATTCGTCGCTTTCAAGGCCGTCGCCTTGCTTGGCGGTCACATTCAAAATGCCGCCCGAAATATGCAGGCTGCCTTTGCCCTTAATTGCATTTTCGTTGGCGACCACGGTAATGTTGCCGTTCTTGATTTTAAGGTCGTTGCTGGACTGGATACCGTTCTTGAAGTTGCCCTTGACAGTCAAGGTGCCTGCGCCCTTGATATTCAAGTCGTCCTTGGAATAGATGGCTGCCTTTGCGGTATCTTGCTTGCCGTTGACTGTTGTGAACAAGTGGTTTCCGTTGCCGTCTTCGACCACGTTGGTAGTACCCTTTACCAAGTGGAGTACCGTCTTGTCGGCGTTCTTCACGAGAATCGGGGAATGTTGGCTCTTCAAAGTCGCATTGTAAAGGTAGATGCCGGTATTGCCTTCTTTTTCGGCACCCGGCGTGTTCACCACCACCTGGAAATCAGAAGCTTCGCCGGTAACGTAATAGGCGCCTGGGCAGGTGATTGTGGCGCTCTTGTCGGCGACATCGACGCAGCCGTTGTTGTTTTCGACTGTCGCCGAAGTCCCTGCGAGTTTCAAGAGAATCTGCGTACCGTTCAGGGTTCTGGAATCTTCGTTGTCGTTTTCGTCGTCACCGGATTCGTTGCCCGGCACGGTGCCGGCTACGCTGCTGGAACTAAGGACAGGGGCGTCGCCACCCTGAATCGAGGTGCTCGAACTGGAAATTGCGCTAGGCAAGTTGCCACCCGGAACATCTCCGCCCGGGATTTCTGTACCAGGGGCATCGCCACCCGGAATTGCACCGCCTGGAATCTCGCTGCCAGGAACATCTCCGTAAGGATTTTCGCTACCTGGAATCCCGGTGTCGGGAACATTGCCGCCCGGAATATCGCTACCGGGAATATCGTAACCGGGAACGTCAGGAACATTATAGCCGTAGGGATCAGTTGACGGAAGGGTCGCATTAGGATCCGTTCCCGTCCCCTTGTCGTCGGAACAAGCCGCAAAGCCCAAAATCGCAGAAACTGCAATCGCGGGTAACCTCATCGATTTCATAAATCACTCCTTTAGACTTTAATATATAATAGGCCTAAAAACCGGGCAATATATGTATGATAACTTTCGTTGAGTGAAAAAACAACGTTGGTAAATATCTTTTTGTGTAAAAGCCGTTTAAAAGCGCTTTTTTTCGAGCGTTTTGAGGACTTCGATATCGGCCGGCAGCCAGTTTACGCTGTGCAGCTCTGCGCGGGTAAGCCAGCGGGCCGCCTCGTGTTCCAGGAGTTCCGGCGCCTTGTTGCCTGCGATGGTGCAAAAGTAGCAGTGCATGGTCAGGTGAAAAGCGGGGTAGTCGTAGTCTACCGTACAGAGAAATTCGCCGACATTTACATCGATAGCGAGTTCTTCTTTTAGTTCGCGAACCAGGGCCTGCTGCGGGGTTTCGCCGGGTTCCACCTTGCCGCCCGGGAATTCCCAGCCGTCCTTGTAGTCGCCGTACCCGCGCTGCGTGGCAAAAAATCGGGTTTCTGCCGAATGCGGCGCCCCGTCGCAAATGATGCCTGCCACGACCTCGATACGTTTCATGGGCGTAAAAATAGAAAAATCACAAAAAAAAGCATTTTTTTGCTTAACCCTATTGACTTTTGACAATAAATTTTATAAAATTAAATTGTATACGATCAAATACGATGAAACACCGTCAGCAACACCCACAAAAACGGAGGCTCATTATGGCAACCATCTACGACTTCACCCTCACCGACGGCAAGGGCAACCAGGTCCCGCTCGCAAACTTCAAGGGCAAGGTGATGCTCATCGTGAACACCGCGACCGGCTGCGGCTTCACCCCGCATTACAAGCCTATCGAACAGATGTATTCCGACTTCCACGACAAGGGCTTCGAAGTCATCGACATTCCCTGCAACCAGTTCAAGGGCCAGACCCCCGGCACCGACGACGAAATCCACGAATTCTGCACGCTCAACTACGGCACCGAATTCCCGCAAATGAAAAAGTCCGACGTGAACGGCCCCGACGAGCTGCCGCTCTACACCTACCTGAAATCGCAGAAGGGTTTTGAAGGCTTCGGCTTTGGCGTGAAGGCCGCCGCCATGGCGCTTTTGCTCAAGAGCATCGACAAGGACTACAAGAAAAATCCCGACATCAAGTGGAACTTCACCAAGTTCGTGGTTGACCGTGAAGGCAACGTGGTCGCGCGTTTTGAACCCACCGCCGACATGGACGATGTGCGCGCCTGCGTCGAGAAGCTGCTCTAGGAGCTACCATGAACTGCCCCCAGCTAAAACTCGAAAACCAGCTGTGCTTCCCGCTGTATGCCGCGTCCAAGGAAATCACGCGCCGCTACGCTCCGTACCTGGAGCCGCTTGACCTCACGTACACGCAGTACATCGCGATGCTCGTGCTGTGGGAAGAAAAGAAGTGCAACGTGTCTGAACTCGGCAAAAAGCTGTTCCTTGATTCCGGGACGCTCACCCCGCTCCTGAAAAAGCTCGAAGCCAAGGGCTACATCCAGCGCACCCGCGAACAGAGCGACGAGCGCTGCCTTTCCGTAAGCCTCACCGACCAAGGCGAATCGCTCAAGCGCAAAGCCGCGAGCGTCCCCAAGTCCATGGCCAGCTGCGTCAACCTCTCCGACACCGAAGCAAAGACCTTGTACACCCTGCTGTATAAAGTGCTGGAAGGGTTTGGGGGGTAATCATTTTTTTTCGGGCTACTCTTGCAGCCTTGATCTCGGCCTCGATTTCCTCTTCGCTCATCCCGGCGGTTCCGTTTTTGTGAGCCTCGTCGTTGAGCGCGTACAGGGCTTGCATCAGCCTGGAAACGTCGTAATCGATGCGAGACTCGTTTACGACAAATCCCGACGGAGTAGGCCTAATCAGTTCGTAAAAATCCTTGGGCGATATTGCAAAAGGGCATCCTGGAAAATGTTTTAAATTCCCCGTCACAAGAAAGGCTTTCTTATCCTGATGAGCGAAGGCTACATCGTAAAAAATCTTGTCATCCATATCTGGCAAAACAACACCAGACTCTTTTACCGGCTCATTGACCGCGTATTTTGAAATCTCGTCAATAAAAGAATTCTGATACTCTAACGAGAAATTAAACTTTCCCCTTTGTAGGACTTCCCGATATTCCTCAATAATATTGCTGTCAATAATGGGAATATACTTCTTTTGGGTAATGCCTAGTATCAACGACTGCGTACACCATGTTTCTTTTTCCTCTCGGCCCTAGCCGCCTTGATCTCGGCCTCGATTTCCTCTTCGCTCATCCCGGCGGTCCCGTTCTTGTGAGCCTCGTCGTTGAGCGCGTACAGGGCTTGCATCAGCCGACTGTTGTCTTGCGTGGTGGCAGAAGGGATTTCGTTCACGTTGAACGGAAGTCCCCTCTCGATGATAGCCCGCTTGAAGAAAATGCGGACTGCGGTCGGAATGTCCATCCCGAGCCTTTCGAACAGGTCGCTCACCTCGTTCTTGAGATTATCGTCTACACGGATTTGTAGAATTGACATCGCCATATGCGCCTCGCAGTTGATACAAATACAAAATATAGTATAAACAACGTGTAAAAGCAACTGTTTTTCATTTTTGCCGCCCTTTCATGGGCAACTTGTAAGTATCCCTTACAAGTTGATGTGTTCATCTCGGCTGCTGTTCCAGTTCAATCCGTTTTTCTTCCGACTTCTTCAGCACTTCCTCCAGCGTGAATTCTTCTTTGCTAAAGAAGAACGTGTTCGTGCCCAGGTCTTTCAGCGAAGCCCCGAAATGGTATGCTGTATCGTCAATAAACAAGAAACGGTCGTGCATCCCGTAGCTTGGCAGAACCTTGAGCGGGCAGTCGGCATACTGCGCGTTGTACGTCGCTAGGTCCACCTCGAAAACCTTGCTCTTGTCGTAGGTGTAGATGGTCGCCGACACGCCCTCGCCGCGCTTGAGCATCATCGCGAGCACCTTCTCGTCCACGTAGCGGTCCACCAAGACAATCCGTCTTTTTGCCTGCTTGATTAACCCGCATACGAACACATAGGCGTCAAACACCTGGTTGTTGTAATAGAGCCCCTTCGACTTGAGCTCGCCGCGGTCCATCGCCTCGAAAATTGTGTCAAATTTATGGTCGTGCTCCAGCAAACGCGCGTCCTGCTCGAGCATTTTGGACTCCATGTTGGACAGGCGGTTGACCAGACCGCCGTTCCTGAGCAAAATATGCCGCATCTCGACGAAAGCGTCCATGATTTGGAGCGAAATGCGCACCGCGGTTTCACTGCGCAATACAGATGCAAGCATGGCGACTCCCTGCTCTGTGAAGGCGAATGGGAGCTTTTTTACATTACTTCCACGCTTATTTCCGCTAACGTTCAAAGTCACAATTTGTGACTTTGAAGGATTGGGTAATTCATCACGGGTTAATTGAAAGCAATTCCTTTCAGGGAAACGTTCCTGATTTCGCTTAACTGCCTGGTTAAGCACCTTTGTTTCCACCCCGTAGAGCGTTGCCAAATCGCGGTCCAACATGACCTGTTTATCCCGGATGACAAGTATTTGCCGGGCAATCGGCATGTCCTCGACAGTGGGTTCTAGCGGTTTTTCGTCATTTTTCATCAAAAACTCCTTTTTTTAGCGCGATTTTTCGCTCTTTTTGAGGTCACAAATTGTGACCTCAAAATCTTGTGGTCATCGTTTAGAGTCGCAATTTGCGACTTTAAAGCCATTTGGAAATCGCAAAAAAATGGTCAAAACAAAGAGAATGCGCATGTTTGAAAGTTGTTAAAATCGAGAGAGTGCGCGAGTTTCGTCATATTTTATTCCTTTGGACATAAAAAACGGACCACTCCGCTTGCGCGGGAATGATCCGTAATACCACCTTTTCTGGTGCATAGGGCAATATACAAAATTTTTCGACCGCAATTTGCGCCTGCGTAAGCCACCCCGTCTCACCCTCCATGAACGCGCTATTCGCCTTTTTTCCGAATGAGCCGTTTCGTAGTATGCATTTCCTTTTGCAGAAGGCGCATGCGCTCTTCCAACAGTTCCTTCGAAGGCAACGCATCTTTGATGCGGATGTTGTTGTGTGTCGCGACCCCCATCGGCGTGCCCAGTCCACGGAAAGACCACTGTACATCGGTTGAATCCATGTTGGAACAAATCAACAGCCCGATTGTCGGATTGTCTTCGGGTGCCTTCAGCAACTCATCTACCGCGTTCACGTAAAAGTTCAGTTTGCCGACAAACTCCGGCTCGAACGGCTTTGCCTTCAGTTCGCAGGCGACGAAACAGCGCAAGCGGATATGGTAAAACAGCAGGTCGATTTTGCGGCTTCGTCCACCTACAAGAACCTCCTTTTGCCGTCCAATGAAGGCAAAACCCGTACCCATCTCGAGCAAAAGGTCGGTGACATTCTTCGTAAGAGCCTCTTCCAATTCGGCTTCGTCGTAAATTTCGTGACCAACAGTAGCAAAGCCGAAATCGTAGTTCTCTTTCAGCACATCTTGAACCAGTTTGCTCTGCAAATCGGGCAGTTTTTCGGTAAAATTGTTGACAATCTTGCCTTGGTGGCTGTAAAGATCTGCCTTGATGCAGTTCTGAAGTGCAGGGCGACTTAATCCCTTATCAACAACCTGGCGAATATAGAAAAGAGCCTCCTGAATACTGTGACATTTGGTTATAATATCTACATGTTGCCCCCAAGGGACGCTAGTAAATATGGAAGGTAAGGTTCCTTCATTCTGCATAAATTTAGCCCGTTCTAATTCTCCAACGGCCCGTTGGAGTTTTTCGCTTTCTAATTCTGCAACGGGCCGTTGCAGTTTTTGCACAGCCTCTTTCTGCGTGTAGAAACAGTACCATTTCTTCATATACCACAGATTCGACACAGAAAATCCGTCTGCATCGGGAAATTCCCGCCGCAAATCCAGACTGAGTTGCTTCACGACTCCCGAACCCCAGCGCTCCTTAATCAGAATCAATATGGATATTGTGAGATTCAATCTTTCGATTTCTCATAAAAGACCTCTCTTTAATAACAATACAAAGGCAAAAATACGCAGATGCACAACGTATGTTGAGCCTTATATTTCTAGTTTTTATGGGATGCTCTTGCAATACCGTTGGCTTTTTAGAACCGCGGATGCACGTACGGGCGCATGGCCTATGCCGACTGTCGCAGGGATTGTCGTAATCTCAGGTCGAGCGCGCAAAAACGAATCTGCACGCCCGTTCACTAAATATACATCCTCGCGCGGCCCCTGTCAAGAGATTTCTCGAAAATTAATTGTGGCGAATTCGCCATAATTGCCATGTCATTTTCTGTCACTAGCATTATCTATCTTTCGGGGCAGAGGCACTATGGAAAACGACTCGTTCGGCGGCGCGATACTCGCATGGGTCAAGAGCCCCTAAAACCTTATTAGTTTATTTCGATAACTTGTTTTCCCCAATCGATTCCAGCACAGTCATCTGAGAAATGGCTATCTCGACAGTTCTCGCCGCACGGACCAGCCCAACTGAGCCTGTTCTGCAGCCTTGAGACGCTGGTATTCGTGAATGAGAAGTAGGTGATTAGTGGAAAGTATCCATTGTTTTGTCGAAAGGACGAAATTGTTGTTTCCTGCCATATTTTTAATTGTACCGAATTCCGTAACATTAAAATCGGGATTGAAGAAAAACGTGTTCGTGCCCAGTGTCACCAGCGGTGTCAAAATTTCTACGACACGAAGTCGATCAAGTCCAGATACATCATCCTGGTGTTCAACGACTGGCTCGAATCAACACGGAAGGCTTCTTTCTCGAGATTTTCGTTGACTCCCCAAGTGCAAGCCGCTGCGTTGGAACTGGCCGTTAACTCCCAATCGTCCAATCAGGAGCGCAGGATACGTACGCGTATGCTTTGCATTGGGCACCTTGCGTTCCAGGCGGTTCCGCGAAGACTTGGGAATCATTGTCGATTTGATGCTGTCATGCATCGTTCCGAAAGAAATCGTCTAGATCCTCATCGCCGCAGCAGAACGAGGACAGGTCGGTATTCTTGTCGATGGGGTAAAGGGTGCAATCAGATGCTAAACGGATTCTTTCCATTATGAGCCTCTCTGTAAGAACGGGCGCGGGCGGCCATCTCGTCGATTTGGGCGAAGGAAACTTTGAGCCCGAGACGACGCGGATTCTTTTCGTGTTCTTCGGCAGCACGAACGAACGACTCTGCCGTAGAGCCTGTAAGAACCGGGATATTTCTTATTTCAAGAGCCATAATACCCCCATAATCTACATTTATTTGCAGGTTCGGTCAACATCATCTATACCTCTGTCGGCACCAACAAGCACAAAATGGTACCGCATAGCGTTGGCTCTGTCGGGTTATTCTGTACAGGCGCCCTCGGCTAGCAAACTTTTGAGGTTTCGTAAGCCCCTTCCAAAACTGTTTTTCGGCTGCGTAACCGTAGTTTTTAGGCTATTTCGGCAGGTTCCGACTTCGCAGCGTTTTCGCAGTTTTGACCCAAAAGTACGGTCTGGCCCGACAGAGCCTCAGGGATGAAGGAATCATTGGGCAATAAAAAATCTTTGGAAATTTGCATTGACACATTGATAACTGTGAATGTATTTGTTATTATATGTACATCTCGCGGAGGTGAAAGTCATGGGATTCAGAGAAGATGTCAAGAAAATAAAGGCGCTCACAGATGAGAACCGCCTTGCGATAATGCTTGCGCTCCAGCATGGAGAAAAGTGCGGATGTGATCTGCTGGAGGAACTAAATATCACACAGCCGACTCTTTCGCATCACATGAAGATCCTTGCGGACAGCGGGCTTGTTGATTACTACAAAGAAGGAAAATGGATGCATTACTCCATCTCCGCAGACGGGGTCAGGGAGTTCCGGGATATGATCGGTTCCTATGCAAGATGTGACTGCGAAACAGACAGTAGCGTATTCTGCGGATGTAAGGAAAAGAAGTAATTGATATTGATCATTCATAGGCAGTCCTTTGGGATTGCCTATATTAAAGCCATAAAGCATTGATACATATCAATATATCAAACTAATGGAGGCAAAGTCATGAGCAATCATAGCAAAGGCATTAATACATTTCAGCGTTATCTTTCTGTGTGGGTACTGTTCTGCATGGTCATAGGCATGACGATCGGGCACTTTATCCCGGTCATTCCTGCTACATTTGGTCAATTTCAGATTTCCGGCATTTCGATTCCTATCGCTGTTCTCATCTGGGTCATGATCTACCCTATGATGATGAAAGTGGATTTTCAGAGCATAAAACAGATTGGGAAGAATCCGAAAGGACTTCTGGTCACGTGGGTGACGAACTGGCTGATCAAGCCTTTCACTATGTACGGAATTGCTTATCTGTTTTTGTTTGTCGTATTCAAAGCCTTCATATCTCCGGAATTGGCAACAGAATATCTTGCTGGAGCTGTGCTTTTAGGTGCTGCTCCATGTACGGCAATGGTGTTTGTATGGAGTACGCTTACAAAAGGAAATCCCGCTTATACGGTCGTACAGGTAGCGACAAACGACCTCATTATCCTTGTGGCTTTTGTTCCAATCGTAAAATTCCTTTTGGGCGTTTCCAATGTGGTTGTTCCCTACAGTACTCTGTTCGTCAGCATCTTTCTGTTTGTATTGATTCCGCTTGCAGGCGGCATCCTGACGAGGATAACGGTCTCGAAGAAAAGAGGTGCGGATTACTTTGAGGGTACTTTTATCCACAAGTTCGATAATGCCACAACGATAGGGCTGCTGTTGACGTTGGTTATTATCTTCAGTTCACAGGCAGAGGTGATTCTGTCTAATCCGCTTCATATTGTTTTGATAGCAGTGCCGTTAACCATTCAGACATTTTTGATTTTCTTTATCGCTTATGGGGCAAGTAGGCTACTGAAATTACCGCATGATATTGCGGCTCCTGCGGGGATGATCGGCGCATCGAATTTCTTTGAACTTGCGGTAGCAGTGGCGATTGCACTTTTCGGAACGACAAGCCCTGCGGCGCTTGCCACCACTGTAGGCGTTCTGACGGAGGTTCCGGTCATGCTGATGCTCGTGCGAATAGCAAATAAAACGAAAGCGAGGTTTGAGTAATGAGGACTTTTATTCAGGATCAAATACTTGGGATGAAGTGGCTGAATGACATGATCGGGAGATTGCTGACAGCAGTAGGGCTTGATGTCAATACGAGAATCAGCGGAAGCATGCAATTCTTCCTTTATGACGTAATCAAGATAACAGTGCTGCTCTGTGTCCTGATTTTTCTGATCTCTTATATTCAGAGCTTTTTCCCACCGGAGCGCAGCCGGAAAATCATGGGCAGGTTTCATGGGATTGGAGCGAACATTGTAGGCGCTTTGCTGGGCACGGTGACGCCTTTCTGCTCTTGCTCCTCTATTCCAATCTTCATGGGATTTACAAGCGCTGGACTTCCGCTGGGCGTGACATTCTCGTTCCTGATTTCATCTCCGATGGTGGATCTGGGCAGCCTCGTTCTGCTGATGAGCATTTTCGGTGCTAAGATTGCCATCGCCTATGTGATTTTAGGTCTGGTGATTGCTGTTATTGGCGGCACGCTGATTGAGAAACTCCACATGGAGGATCAGATCGCTGACTTCATCCGAAACAGTAACAGCAGCGTGGATATTGAAGCGCCGGATCTGACGGTAAAAGACCGTTTGATCTATGCAAGAGATCAGGTCACTTCAACATTCAAAAAGGTGTTCCCCTACATCCTGATCGGTGTTGGCATCGGTGCTCTCATCCACAATTGGATACCGGAAAGTTGGATTCAGGGCGATGTAGAACTTTGGTGTTGAAGCCCCCAGTAATGTTTAAGATTTTAAACACAAGCCTTTTATGATGGTCAAAATCGCCATTCTAAGCCACGGACTTATCCACAACACGAAAGTCATACTTTCCCCCAGAAAGGCTCTGTCGGGTTATTCTGTACAGGCGCCCTCGGCTAGCAAACTTTTGAGGTTTCGTAAGCCCCTTCCAGGCTGTTTATTCGCTGCGGAACCGTAGTTTTTTGGCTATCCGGCCCGCCCTGACCGTCGCAGCAAGTTCACAGCAGTACAATCTGGCCCAGCAGAGCCAAAGGGTCATTTTCGCAGCGTTTTCGCAGTTTCGACCCAAAAGTACGGACTGGCCCGACAGAGCCATAGCGTTTTCTATACATTTGTGCACTACAAAATATAAATTCGCATTTGAAATTTGTCAACCCCTTCCCCGGGCAAAATCGCAAAAAAATTCGCAGCCCTCAAAAAGTCATTTTCTGTCACGAACATTATCTATCTTTCGGGACGGAGGCACTATGGAAAACGACACGTTCGGCGGCGCGATACTCGCATGGGTCAAGAGCGCGAAAGCGTTCCTGAAAGTCCAGGCGGGCACGGGCGACAACCTGCTCGAAGAAGACATCCGGGAAGGGTTCACCGACTATTGCCTATGGTCCACGTTCCGGCCGGAAAGCATCGACACCGACGGCGAGCTCGACATGGAATGCCTGGACAGCGGCATGGTCCTGTTCAGGGAAAACAGCACCCCCGGAGAGGCGCTGGAATCGAGCTACCGGCAAGCCTTCGGCACCGACTTCGACAAGGACGACATCGCGGTACTGATGGAAGAATGACGCCGCCTTTTCACTTGGTGGGGGAAGAGTCCCCCTGCCTGCAGCCGCTTTGTCCGCGGGTTCCGCAGACTGTCATCCCCGCGAAGGCGGGGATCTCCTTTCCAATCCGCGTCCAAACCGTTTTCCGGACACCCCCTCTCCTAGGGGCTCCGCCCCTAAAACCCCGCCGGCACCACCTAAAGGTGGCCATGCCCACGTAAGCGCTGAAGCGCTAAGTGGTCAAAGGCCGCAACGCCCCGCTTGACCGCAGACAATCAATAGAGTATTTTAAATAAAGTCGAACAATCTCCGGAGACCCGCCAAATGCAAGGTAAACCGTCCCACTACTTCGTCATTCGCTCACCGTACGCCCAGCTAGCGCTTACCGGCGTAAAGACATTTGAATGGCGGACAAACGCAAAAATGTTTGCGAACAAGCGGCTCGCCGTCGCAGTCTCTAAATCCCGCGCCCATGAAGATGACCTGCAAAACGACATCGCCAAGTGGGAAAAACTGTGGAGCAAATTTCTGAAGAAAGCAACCGCAAAAGACCGCGAAACCGCGCTCGCAAAACTCAAGAGAAACCGCGCCAAGGCCGAAAAGCTGTTCGGCAAGACAAACGGATGCGGCATGATTATCGGCGAAATCGTGACGGGCGACGTCGCCACCTACGACGGGCTCCTGGGCGTTCCCGTACTGGAATTCAAACTCTGGCCGGAATCCGAGTGGATAAAATCTCCCGGCGGCCTCGGCGTGCGACACATGCCGGAAGTGACGTGAAGCGTAATGTGGCTACACTGGGATAAATCTGCGGCGACCATACAAAAAACCATACAAAAAAAGTCTAGAAACACACGAAATCACTGTAACAGATTTCCAAATGAATAACCTAGTGTTCTTCTTCCTCAAACCCGAGGCGACACGCTTTTTTTGAGAAAAAGCGAAAGAAATACAGAAAAAAGAAAAAAAATTATTTTTTTCTTCGAAAACTTATTTACTTCATAATCAAAAAGTTAATTTTACATCTCGTAAAAGCAAAAAACAAATCAATCGACTTATGAGTAAAAAGAAATTACAAGAAATGGGTTTAAAAGCAAAAGGTTGGTGGACTTTTGCTTTGGGAATTACATGCATCGCAATAATGTCGTTTTTGTTCATAGATCCATTTTCCGGTTGCCATATTGAAGACTCGTACAAAATCAATTTTGCCGGAGATGTTATAGAATCGACTTATCGATATTTTGATTATTTGTATGTTTTGCAATGGATAGCTCTTGGATGCCTTGCTTTTATACTATGGATGTGGCGAGAAAAACTCGGAATCGACGGTTTAGGTCCAATGCATGGAAGTAAAGATCCGCATATAGGGTTTGATTTAACAAGTGTTCCGAATGAGGAGACATCCAGCGTCCCGGAAAACGATGACGTTCAAACGGAGGCAGGCCCTATACAGGAAAGCGAACCTTCAATACCACAAAACGATGCTAACCCCAGCGTCCCGGAAAACGGTGACGTTCAAACGGGGGCTGGCCCTATACAGGAAACCGAACCTTCAATACCACAAAACGATGCTAACCCCAGCGTCCCGGAAAACGGTGACGTTCAAACGGGGGCTGGCCCTATACAGGAAATCGGACCTTCAACATCACGAAGCGATGCTAACCCCAGCGTCCCGGAAAGCAGTGACGTTCAAACAGAGGATGGGCCTATACCGGAAAGCGAACCTTCAACAATAAGAAACGATGCTAACCCCAGCATCCCGGAAAGCAATGACGTCCAAACGGAAGCGGGTCCTATACCGGAAAGCGAACCTTCAACGGAAAGAAGCGATGATAACGCCAGTGTCCCAGAAAACAGAGACACTCAAACAGCAGCGCCCCCTATATCGAGAAACACACATTCAGCAAGCTTTGTAAGACTTCGCGAGACAAACCGCACAAGAATAGAATCTATTCAAAAGCTCATTGCCGATGTTATCAAAAAATATAAGAAGATCAGCGTAGAAGATCTTGCCAGATCAATACGATATCCTTCTTTTATTGTTTATCGAATACTACGAGAAAGTAAAAATTTGTATAGGTTAGACGGGATAGGCATTAAAAGTATTGTTACGCCAATAAATAGTATTGAAAACATTGTATTGGATAGCATATATGATGAAATTAGTGTAAATGGAGATGCTCGGCAGTATAGACAGGCTGTTGTGGGAGAGCATAAAGTAGACGCAATTTTCCGTACGCGTTCTGATTTATACGTCATTTCATTACTAAATGTCAATATTAGCAAAGTAAAAAATGTTGTTGGGAAAGAAATAAGGAAGTTAAACAAGGTATCAAAACAATTTAACAAAGTAAATAAACATATTATTGTAGTTTTCATTGGACAAATAGAAGAAATAGAAAAGCAAAAGCGGAGAGAAATGATTATAAGGCACTGTAGAGCAATAAATAATCTTGAAATAAGATTCTTCAATCAAATCTAATCCACAGCTGCTTAATTAACCGGGCTTTCTAGTCAATATTGACTACACTAATTGCCGAAATTTACATTATACAAAAGTCCATATAGCAATGGACTTTTTTTCATCAAGTTGCCACTACAAATTTACAATCCGTAAATGTCACAAATTGTCACTCCATAGAATCTATATTTCTCGCATGAAATCACTCGCAAACACCATCTACTCCTGTTTCAAGGACAAGGGCGAATTCTCGCTCAAGGACGCCTATTCCGAAAATTCCGACAAGCCTAAAGAAACCGTCCGCGCGCGCATCTACGACAACCTCGGCGTAAAATTCGAGCGGGTCGCCAAGGGCCTGTACAAGACAATCGAGGGCGACGAAAGCTGCGTCGTGATAGAAGGCGACGGCCGCGACCTCTCCATGCTCGAAGACGCCTCCATTGACTGCATCCTGACCGACCACCCGTGGCTAGACAAGAAGTCGAACAAGGGCGGCGACCGCAACTTCGCCACATACGACTGCTTCAGGTACACCCTCGACGACTTCAAAGAAAAAGCCCGTGTGCTCAAGGACGGCTGCTTCCTCGTCGAAATCCTCCCCGCCGAAAACGAGAACAACTACGACTACCTCTACCAAATCAAAAAGTACGCTGAACAGTGCGGGCTGCTCTACTACTCGAAAGTCACCTGGAAAAAGGGGAACTTTGTCAGCAATACCGGGCGCAAGTCCAAGAACACCCAAGACGTGATGATATTCTCGAAAGGCAAGGCGCGCAGCTTGCGCATCGACGCCAAGAAGACAAAAGACACTGGGACGCCCCAGTACATGAGCGGCACCACGCAGATGCTCCCTGCAATGTTCGACATCCCGCCCGTCGCAAGGAAAAATAAGATTCACCAGAGCGAACTTCCGCTGCCCCTGTGCGAAAGAATCCTACAGTTCGTGACCAGGCAGGGCGAAACCGTGCTCGATACCTTCGCCGGCAGCGGCGTCGTGGGGGAAGCCGCACTGAATGTGAAACGCAGCTGCATCTTGATAGAACTCGCCTACAGGAACATCCTCAAAATCAGGGACAGGCTCGCAGGCAACCCCTTCTTCCGGGAAATTTCTTGAAAAGTAAACATACTCTTAAACGAGGGTTTTTAGTCAGGAAAAATTTTGAATGAATCACAAAATGAAAAAAAATGCTAAATGCTGATAGTGACCGAAAAAAAATAGTGAATATCTAGGAAATGACACTTTACTGACATAAATAATTTGTAATTTTAAGTCTAGGTTTAATTATGAATAAAACATATATATCATTGTTCAGCTGTGCCGGAGTAGGGTGCTACGGATTTAAGCAGGAAGGATTCTCCTGTATTGCTTCTGTTGAACTTAGTCAACGTCGGTTGAATGTTCAAAAATGCAATCACAAATGCAAATACGAATCAGGATATATATGTGGAGATATGACCTCAGAAGAAACCAAAGAAAAAATTTTTGATGAAATAAATAAATGGGAACATTGTGATGGACTTAAACAAGTAGATGTACTTGTTGCGACTCCTCCGTGCCAAGGAATCAGCGTTCAAAATCACAAAAAGAAGGACGAAATCAATAGAAATAGTTTGGTTGTTGAATCTATTGAAATAGTGAATAGGATTCATCCAAAATTCTTTATTTTTGAAAATGTGATGGCATTCGAAAAAACTCTGTGCATTACAAAAGACGGCCAAAAGGTTCCTATTGGTGAATATATTCGAGAATCGTTAGGCGCTAATTATATCATTTCTAGCCGCATTCTGAATTTTATGAACTATGGAGCGAATTCATCAAGAACTAGAACTCTTGTAATTGGCGTTGAAAAAAACTATCGCGAGTCAATTGTCCCTTACGATTTATTTCCATCATATCAAAAGGAAAAAACTTTACGGAATGTTATTGGTGGATTAAAGAAACTTGAATGGGGTGAAATTTCGAAAGGTGATTTTTATCATGCATTTCGAACTTATGATATAAGAATGAAAAATTGGATCCATGACTTAAAAGAGGGGGAGTCTGCATTTGATAACCTTGATCCCAAAAAAAGACCCCATAAAATTGTTAACGGAAAAATTGTAGAAAATATCAAAAAAAATCGTGACAAGTATACCCGCCAACGGTGGAATAGGTTTGTACAATGTGTTCATACGCGCAATGATCAATTGGCTGCTCAAAATACGGTACACCCAGAGCAAGACAGGGTTTTTAGTATTCGCGAATTAATGAAAATGATGAATATTCCAGACGAGTTTCGTTGGGTAGACTTGTCACTAGAGGAATTAAACAAGCTTTCTGATGACGAAAAAAGAAAAATTTATAAGGATTGTGAAACAAATGTGCGACAATGTATTGGCGAGGCAGTTCCTACAATTATTATGCAGCAAATCGCAAGTCGCATAAATAAAATGTTAGATGAGCCCCAAATATCTGCAGGGGAAATAAATAAAATCATACAAAGGAAAAGTCTTAAAGAGAGAGAAAATCTTTCATCTTTTTTGCATGATAATCCGTTAAATCTGAGCGTTCATACATTGATGCGTATAACAGAATTATGTAATGCTGAACGGGAAAAAAATGCAGCATTTTATACAAATAAATATTTAGTTAATGCCGCCGTTGATAAATTACCGGATTTTGCGCAATCAGAAATTAAAATTTTGGAACCTTCTGTTGGTGCTGGAAATTTTTTGCCTATTTTGATAAAGAAATATGCTTATGTACCGCATGTGGTTATTGATGTTGTTGATATAGATCCGAACAGCATTGCAAATTTAAAAATGTTATTGGAACATCTGGATATTCCTGAAAATGTTACAATAAATCCAATATGTTGCGATTTTCTTTTTTATGCTCCCCCATATCATTATGATTTAGCTGTGGGAAATCCTCCTTTTTCCAAAATGAAGTATAAGGCGGAAGATGTTTGCTTGTGGCTTCAAAATAATGTCAATAAAACAACAAAAGATTTGTCTGAAATTTTTTTAGAAAAATGCATGCAGATAGCAGATTGCGTAGCTCTGATTTTGAACAAAAATATTTTGTGTGCAGAGGAATTCTTTCCAACGCATGATTTATTGAGAACATTGAAAATAGAAAGCATTATTGATTTTGGAAGATTTGGCTTTACAGGAGTTTCTATCGAAACGATCTGCTTAATTGCATATCCAAAGCAAAAGCCTTCAGAAACAACTGTTTATAATTTAAAATTTAACAAAATTTATCATCAAAAGCAAAGCTATATTACAGATAAAAAATACCCCTATTTTATTATTTATCGAGATGAATACTTTGACAATATTGCAAAAAAATTAAAGCTAAATGTCTTCAGCGTTTTCAGGGATCGACAAATTACAAAAAAAAATTCGTTTAAAGAAAAAAAAACAAATCGTTTGTGGGTTCTTAAAGCGAGAAACATTAATTCCGAAAATAATGGAGTTTCTCATATACCCAATTATGACACCTATATAGAAAAGAAAATTGCCCAAAGCCTTTCTTCTTTTCAGTTCTTCAACAACGAAACTGTTTACCTGACTCCAAACATGACTTATAAGACTCGTCTTATAGAAAACATTCCTAATACTATTGTTGATGGATCTGTTGCAGTGCTTATTCCCAAAAAACAGGGGATGAAATTGACGAATGAACAATTAGCATATTTTTCATCTGAAGAATACAGACGCTTTTATATTACGGCAAGGAATTTATCAACACAATCAATTAATGTTGATAAAAACAGCGTCTTTTTTTATGGGATTTTGAATAATGACCAATAATCTTTTGAATAAATTCTTAAACGAACACAATTATGACATTAGACAATCCAGAAATGGCCGATGGATTGACCAAAAATGCACAATGGACGAGCTGTGTTTTGTTGCAGATTGTGTTGTAGTGTATTTGCAAGATGGCGGAAAACAACCTTTTCAGTCGCCCGATATATGGCATACTGCTTATGCTATTGAAAATGTCCAAAGGATTTTTTGCAAACCGGATCCGACTGACGATACCACAATTGATGAATATAACAAATTTTTTCGACAGCCTTTAAAAATGCTTTCCGCAGCGGGGATTCTTCGCGAGGAAGGAAAGAAGAACAATGCAATTCAGTTTTCTGTTGTAAACGAAGCTATTCTTGATTTTCTGTCATTACGTGAGAGAAATTGCCTTGATTTTCTTTGTTCTTATATAAAAAAGACTTTAGAAGATAGCGGCTTATGGGATGCATTCGAATCCTTTTTTGACGAGCAAACAAAGGAACAATATGACAATGTGAAAAAAATATTTCATGATTTTTGCATAAGATACACCCCAATACAAAACAATGCTGAGCCAAATCGAATATTTACAAAGGTTCTAAATCCATTAGCCGTATGGTATAAAAAGAAAGGTTCTGTAAAAGGTTCCCTTTCTCAACGAATAATTACTCTTGAGGATATCAAATACAATAGAACAAATTTTCGCGATAAAAATAAGGATAAAAATATTTCTCGACAACAAGCTCAATCAGTTGATAATATTCAAGAAAATGTCTGTGATTATAAAGTTGAAAAAGCAAAAAGACGATTACGAAAATTCAATGATCAATTTAACAACGGATTGTCAGAAATTACCGATGCATTGTCTATTGGACAAAAAGCAACCCACATGCATCATATTTTCCCCAAAAATGAATTTCCCAATATTGCAGATTATGTTGAAAATTTAATCGCCTTAACTGCAGGACAGCATTTGCAAAAAGCTCACCCAGCAGGAAATACAAAAATCATAGATAAGGATTTCCAATACATTTGCCTTTTGAACAAAACTGAAAGTATTCGCCGAAATCTCGTCGAGAAGAAAGGGGATGTTTTTTATGATTTTCCGCTTTTTATGCTAGTTCTTGATGTCGGTCTAAGAACGGATTTTTTTGAAAAAATACCTGAAAATGACTTTGTTCAAGTGGTTTCAGGTATAGAAATAAATTTCCCGAACAAGTAAATATTAGCGTCCAGATGAACGCAATGATATTATGGCTTTTCTTGTAACAATTTTATTAATCGAAATTTGATATTATTGAACACGGATGTGAGTTTTATTTTTGCTTCTTCTGTAAGTCTTGACGTATGAGCAAGTGCGTCACGGATTGGTTTAAATTCTTTTGCATCTTGATTTAAGGACAGGTCTCCAGGCTTTTCAATATTTAAGGTTAGTGCATCCATTGAGGCATATGATAAATCAGAAGAATTACTCCTAATTGGGATGTTCAAATGTCCAGCCCTTAAATTATTTTGTTCCGCTTTTTTCCATTTTTCAGCATCCTCTTTTACACGACGGCACAATTCTAATTTTTGGTCTTCAATATAGGTCCTCATTAAATTTTCTGCAACAAAGCATTCTCCGTAGGACTCATAATTAAACGAAGCATCGTCTTTTAGGGAGTTTATCCATAAAAGAACCTTGTCTTTCTGAGCGTTTGTAGTTCCTTTACCAAATTGCGTGTAATCACCAGTTATTTCATTATATAGTTCCTGTGATTTTCTTCTTTTTTTTGAAATTCTATCATTTTCCGGATCTCCATCATCTCGGTTTTCACAACGAAAAATGTCCCACTCATTAATTATTTTAGACATGATGTCTTCGTCAAGTGTCTTTAATAATTGCTTAAATTTGGGGTCATCAGGGACAACGCCTTCACGACTGCTTGTGAAACGATCTTGATCATCGTCAAGGTCATTGTAATGTATTTGACCATATAGATAGCTCTCAACAATTCGAGTCGAAGGAATGTGACTTATAATATTTTTTTCTCGTAATCGACCATTAACAAAAAGATCAATATGATTATTCCGGCGTACTTTGAGCCACGAGTCCGGTGCTAGAGAGCCACCCTTCCGGAAAATGCGGAGCCACCGTTCCGGTCGAACAGAGCCACC
>NZ_FXBA01000012.1 GCF_900177705.1 Fibrobacter sp. UWB15 | reverse complement strand
AATCCCTGCGCTCACACCTGCGGCTAAAGTCTTGTCTTTAAAACGCTGCCACTGGCTGAAGCTGTTGAAGGTAATGTGGCCTGCGCAGGCGAGAATCTGGTCAATTTCGTCGTCGTCATAGACGGGGGCGAACACATGGACTTCTTTGCCCATTTCCTCCTTGGCGAGCCTAGCCTCGTTCAGACTGGAGGCTGTGGCACCGGCCAGGTACTGCCCGATGAGGGGGAAAGAACGCCAAAAACTATAACCTTTTAAGGCACAAATGATTTTTACGTCGCCCCGCTTCTGAATATCGTCCAGAATTTCCATATTATGGCGCAGTCTGGCCTCATCAAGAACAAAACAGGGGGAGGGAACTTGGGTATAGTCGAGTGTTTTTTCAAACATAGTCCAAAGATAGCCTTTTTTTTAACCATTTTACTACTCTTTTCCATACGCTTTAACTACATTTTACTTGATGAGAAATTTCATGTACAAGCATATTCTTATTTCGTTACTTTCTTTGGCTTTCGCAGGAATGGCTTTTGCTCAGCAAAAAGCTGCTCCCGCTGCCCAACCTTCGGCTACCGCCGCTACTGTTCAATCTTCTACCTCCCAGCCTCCTAAGGCGCAACCGGCTCAGGTAGTCCAACCGGCGAACTTGGCCAAGGTCGAGTCTCAGGTGGTGGCGACTCCCCGTGGCGCTACGTCCACGCTGGATGAAATGATTCAGGCGAAACTTGATTCCATGAACCATGCGGCACCGGTGGTCGGTCCTCGTAATGCGGACAGCCTCGCCAAGGTTCAGGCCGACAGCGTTCGTAAGCTGGTCCAGACGGGTAAGTATGTACAGCGTGCTCGCTACGACAAGAGCAACTTCGATCACTGGAGAATTGACACTGTGCTCCAGAAGAAGATGAAGGATCAGGTCGTGGGCGTGTGGCGCACTCCGATCATCGCTCATGGTCATGCCTTCCGTGATGCAGAACTCCGCTTCGGTGCAAATGATACTCTGATCGGTATCACTCGCACTTACTCTGATTCGGGTCGCTACCAGAAGACGGGCGAATATACCTTTAAGGCTCGCTACCGTTTCGACAGCGAAAGAACCCTTGCTAGCCGTGAAGTCTTTAAGGAACGTCAGGTGGTTCGTTGGGACTACATCACGTTCGATATCGTGAACGACACTCTGCAGTACAATCTGAACAAGCTGGAATTCCGTGACTTGAACGATAACTGGCTTAACGCTTTGCAGGGCTTCGACAATATCCCGCCTGAAATCTATATCCGCGATGCAAAGCAGTCTGCTGAACTGAAGCAGGCCGCAGC
The DNA here is from genome assembly GCF_900177705.1 of Fibrobacter sp. UWB15. NCBI lineage: Bacteria > Pseudomonadati > Fibrobacterota > Fibrobacteria > Fibrobacterales > Fibrobacteraceae > Fibrobacter > Fibrobacter sp. UWB15. The sequence continues at coordinate 73,704 of NZ_FXBA01000012.1, read as the reverse complement.
GCAAGCTCAGGACAAGAAGAAAAAGTAAGGTTTTCTCGTGGCTGGGAAATGCCGCTTTGATTATCGAATCCCGATAGGATTCGCACTGCTCTTTTCCCTGGCCGTTGTCCTTTCTTATTTGACATTATTTTCGGGAGCGGTCGGGCTATCTTGGTCTGACCTTTCTTTTGGCTCTGTCGAAACCCGCATTTTCTGGGATATTCGTGTGCCGCGACTGGCAGCAGCGGTGCTCACTGGAATTTCGCTATCGGTGGCGGGACTTTCGTTGCAGACGCTCTTTAGGAATCCGCTGGCTGGCCCTTTTGTGCTTGGCATTAGCAGTGGCGCAAGTCTTGGCGTTGCGCTTTCGCTGTTGGCCGGATTCGGCTTCGGTTATTTTGGAGTGCTGTCTGCGGCGTCGGTGGGCGCTCTTGCGGTGACACTTGTGGTAATGACGGTGGCTACCCGCTTCGAGAAATCGACGGTGCTTTTGATTGTGGGACTTTTGGTCGGCTATTTTATTGACGCCTTGGTGAGTCTATTGATTGTGGGGAGCGACGCGGAATCGTTGCGGGTGTATGTGTCTTGGGGCATGGGCAGCTTTGGCAGACTAACCTTCGATTGCATTTGGATTTATGCCCTGAGTGTTTTGGTGGGGCTTGCCTTGTTGGTACTTTCGGTGCGTTACTTGAACGCCGCTCGAATGGGCGATGACTTTGCGAAGGGCCTAGGCGTGAATGTGCGCCACGGTCGTATGATGGTGCTTTTGGGAGCTTCCCTTTTGGCGGCGGCATCGACGGCTTTTTGTGGGCCTGTAGCCTTTGTAGGAATTGCTGTTCCTCATTTGGCTTTTATGTTGTTCAAAACCAGCAACCATCGAGTGCTGATGCCTGCCTCGGCTTTGTGCGGAATTGTGCTTTGTCTTGCGGCTTGCCAGTTTTCTAAGATTCCGCTGAATGCGGTGCTTAGCTTGGTGGGCGTGCCTGTGGTACTTTGGGTGATTGTTCGCGGCGGAGGAATTCGTAGATGACGGAGCTTCTTCGGTGCGAAAATCTGGTGCTGGGTTACCAGGCTGCCAAAGTGAACAAAGCGAATGCTGCGGGAATTGTGGCGCCTTTCAGTTTTGAGTTGAAGGCAGGCGAGGTAGTTGCCTTGCTGGGTGAAAATGGTTGCGGTAAGAGCACGTTTTTAAAGACGCTTTGCGCTCGGTTGCAGCCGGTTTCTGGAACGGTATCTTTGTGCGGATGTCCCTTGAATTCTGCAATGGGTTCTGCTTGGAACGCTCGTGAACGCGCGAAACTTGTTACACTGGTGCGCATGAGCGGAATTTCTTGCGACCGTATGACGGTTCGTGAATTTGTCAGCTTGGGCCGTATGCCTTATGCAGGCTTGTTCGATGGCCGAAGCGAAGAAGACGAACGGATTGTAGACGAAGCGATAGCCCTCTTGGAACTGGAAAACTTTGCGAACCGCTGGGTGAATGAATTGAGCGACGGCGAACGAAGTCGAGTGTACTTGGCACAGGCCGTGGCTCAGCAGGTGAAAGTGCTTTTGTTGGATGAGCCCAATGCCTTCCTGGATATTCCCCGAAGTCGAAAGCTTTTTACGCTTTTGCGAAAGTTGGCGAATGAACGTGACATGGGAATTTTAGTGTCCACTCATTCTGTGGAGTATGCTGAAAAGTATTGTGACCGAATGGTGGTGATTGTAGATAAGCAAGTGCGCGTGGCTAAGACTGAAAATGCTCGTGCCGAAGGTTTGCTCGACTGGACCGAAGATTAACTCCGCCAACGTCCAATTTCCTACAGTCTACTTTCTACTTCCTACTTCCTACTTCCTACTTCCTACTTCCTACTTCCTACTTCCTACTTCCTACTTCCTTAATATTCACGCCTAGGTGATTCAGGCGATTGTAGAGGGCGGTGCGGAACAGCCCGAGCTTTTGTGCGGCTTCGCGCACGGAACCGTTGCATTCGCGGATTTTGGCAATCAAGAAATCGCGCTCTTGATCCAGTTGCGTTTGACGGAACTTTTCGTAATCCGAAACATTCCCGTTGCTTTCGCTAGCGGCTTCTGAATGGCTTGATGACGTTTGGGGGGCGGCTGTTGCAGAAGAGACTCGAATGGTATCGATGTGAAGGTCTTCGGGTTGCAAAATTCCGGCGCTGGTAAAACAGAGGGCTCGTTGGATGACGTTTTCCAGTTCGCGGATGTTGCCCGGCCAATCGTATTCCTGTAACTTGCGGAGAGCGCCACTTGAAAGTGTATAGTGTTCTCCGGTTCCTTGGTAAGTGCGTATAAAGTAGTTCGCCAAGTCTTCGATGTCTTCTTTACGTTCGCGGAGCGGCGAAATCTGCATCGGGATTACGTTCAGGCGGTAATAGAGATCTTCGCGGAAGCGTTTTTCGGCAATTTCCTGTTGCAGGTCCCTGTTGGTGGCTGCAATGATGCGGACGTCCACATGCTTGGTCTTGTTGGAACCGAGCGGGCGGATTTCCTTGTTCTGCAAGACGCGCAAGAGCTTGACTTGGGCATGAAGCGGCATATCGCCAATTTCGTCGAGGAAGATGGCGCCGCCGTCGGCTGCCTCAAAAAGACCGATGCGTTCGTTTTGAGCACCCGTGAATGCTCCACGGGTGTGTCCGAAAAGTTCGCTTTCGAATAAGTTATCGGGAATGGCGCTACAATTGACTGTCACGAACTTTTCGTACATGCAGCCGACGGCGCGAGCGATAAGCTCTTTGCCGACACCGGTTTCGCCTTGAATCAGTACCGGGCCCGTATGCACAATGGCGCGCTGGACTGTTTTGCGGAGTTGCTGCATGGCCGGGCTTTTGCCGACCAGATGACTCATGCGTTCGTTAAAGATTTGGCGCGCGGTATGAATTTCCTTGAGCTTTACGATTTGCGACATCAGGTGTAGCTTTAAGGATTCCACCGAAAGAATGCTGTCGTAAAGCTTGTTGGAAATTTCGCTATATCTTTCGGGTGTTTCCGCATAAACCAGAATCAAGGTGTCCGGCGATTTTTCGCGGAACGCCTTGAGTATTTGCAGATTGTATTCTGAAAAAGAATCCAAATCCCAAATGACCAGCGGAATTTGCGGGATGGCGCTTGCCGCTGGCGCTTCGCGGTAAATATCCACCGAATAATCTACCGACGAAAGAACGTCCTGGATGAACGAGGACGTTGCATTATCTTTCGCGAATAGATTGATCGTGGACATCTAGTGGTTAGTGGCGAGTGATTAGGTTTGTGCCTGTTTACAAACCACTGTTTACTGCTTACTATTTTCCCAGTTCCTTGCTGCGGTCGGTACCGGCCACAACAGCCTTGATCAGCGTGCTGCGGAAGGCGCCTTCTTCAAGGGCGTTGATGCCTGCGATAGTGGTGCCTGCGGGTGAGCAAACCATGGCGCACAAGTCGCTTGGGCTCTTGCCGGACTGCTTCACGAGTTCAACGCTGCCTTCGATGGTACCAAGCGCAAGCTTGAGTGCCACATCGCGGGTGAGGCCTGCCTTGACGCCGCCGCGGGTAAGGCCTTCGATGAATTCGAAGACATAGGCGGGGGCGCTGCCCGAAAGTCCGGTCACCGCATCCATCAGGGATTCTGCGACGCGGCAGGTCACGCCGATGTTTCCGAAGATCTTTTCGGCAATGGCGAGCGTTTCTTCAGTAACGCCGTCAGTAGCGAGACCCACGGAACCCTTGCCAACGGTAAGCGGCAAATTCGGCATCACGCGGAGAATCTGGTTCTTTTCGCCTAAAACTTCGATGAGGGCCTTGCGGGTAACGCCAGCCATAATGCTCACGAAAGTCTTCGTTGCCTTTTCGGCTGCGGCAGCAGCCTTCCATTCGGCGGAAACCAGCTTGAAAATCTGCGGTTTCACGCAAAGGAAGGTGACGTCTGCCTTGTTGAGGCCTTCGGCAAAGCTTGCCACGCGAACGCAACCGAGAGCAGAAACTTCTGCGGCGGCCTTGTCGGAGGGGTCAAAGAAGAAAATGCTGGAGGCGTCCGTACCGGCCTTCAAAAGACCGCGGAGGATTGCGCCACCCATGTTTCCTGTACCTGCGAAAAAGATTTTTTCTGACATAGAATATCCTTTTGTTTAGCGAAGGCTGTCCTTTGCTTTTTTCATAAATTCTAGTAATTCGGCATTGGTCTTGTTTTGCTTCATGAGCTTAATGAGCTTGTCCATAATGCCGTTTTCGGTATCGTTCTGGGCACCCTGACGGAATTTCCAGATGATATCCTGTTCGTAAAGGGTAAGAAGGCGGTCTTCTTTACGGGTGCCCGACTTGAAGATATCGATGGCGGGCCAGGTGCGCTTTTCGGCCAGGCGGCGGTCAAGCACCAGTTCCATGTTACCCGTTCCCTTGAATTCTTCGAAAATCACTTCGTCCATGCGGCTGCCCGTTTCAATCAGGGCGGTGCCGATAATGGTAAGGGAACCGTTCTTCTGGATGATTTCGCGGACCGGTTCGCCGGTAATTGTCTGCACAATCTGGCCGTTGGAATCTTTCTGGAAATCGCCGAGTTTGTCGGCAATCTTACGGGCGGCACCGAAGAACTTTTTCGGGAACTGCATGGCGTTGGCATCCACACCGCCCGAAAGAATCTTGCCGGAGTGCGGAATCACCACGTTGTTCGCGCGGGCGAAACGGGTAATGGAGTCTAGCAAGACAACCACGTCCTTCTGCTGTTCCACGAGGCGCTTGGCTTTTTCGAGCACCATGGTGGCCACGCGGGCGTGATGGTCAGGCGGTTCATCGAAGGTGGATGCCACCACTTCGGCGCGCAGGTTCGGGTTTGCTTCCACCAACTTGCCGATGATTTCACGCATTTCGGTCACTTCTTCAGGACGTTCGTCAATCAGAAGCACGATGATGATGATTTCGGGGTGGTTCTTGGCAATCGCGCGAGTCATGTTCTGCAACAGGATTGTCTTACCGGTACGCGGCGGAGCGAGAATGATACTGCGCTGGCCTTTACCGATGGGGGAGAACAAGTCCATGACGCGGGTACTTAATTCTTCGGGGTCCCATTCCAGCTGAATCTTTTCGTTCGGGTGAATCGGGGTCAAGTATTCGAAAGCAACGCGGCGCTTGATCTTTTCGGGATCTTCGAAGTTGACCTTGTCTACGCGGCGAAGCGCGTAGTATTTGTCGTTCTGGTCGCGCGGCGGGCGAGCGAGACCTGCAACGGTATCGCCGATTTTGAGACCGAGCTTGCGAATCAAGTTCTGGCTCACATAAACATCGTCCGGGCCCTGCTGGTAGTTGAATTCGGTGTTGCGCAGGAATCCGTGACCTTGGGGCGTGACTTCCAAAAGGCCTTCGGCGTAAACGATATTGTTCTCGTTTTCGAGGCTCTGCAACAAGAGTCCCAGGGACTGCTTGCGGTAGCGCCTGAAGTCTACGTTTTCTTTTTGAGCGGCGAGTTCCTGCAAGTCGCTCATGGTCATCTTGCGGTACTTGCTCCAGCATTCGCGAGCCTTGTTCCATGCTTCGGAATCCGGTTCCGGAAGCGGGGTGGTATCTTCTTCTTCGGGCTGGAATCTCTGGTTTTGACGGTTGTTCTTGTCAAAACGGCGGTTGTTCTTGTTGAACTTGTCGAAGCGGCGGTATTGCTGCTGACCGTTGTTGTCGTTTTGATTGGCGACTTGTTCGCCTTGGTTTGCAGCTTGTTCGACTTGTTCTGCAGGCGCGGCTTCTACATTTTGCACAGGTGTTTCTGCTTGAATTTTTTCAGCAGCAGGTGCTTCGGCTACCGGGACATTAGCGGCTTGTTCTTTGGCGACAGGTGCTTCGGCTACGTTGTTTGCAGCTCTTTTTTCAAAAGATTTCTGTTCTTTAGCTTCGACAATTTTTTCTTTTTCAACAGGTTCTTTTTCGGGCTTTGATTCTACCTTAGCTTCGGCAGATTCTTCTTTAGCTCTTTTGGGCCTTCCGCGACGTTTGGGAGAAGATTCTTTTTCTTCGGGATTCGGAATATCTATGTTCAATTCTGGGGGAATTTCTGCGCCAGTAGGTTCTTGATCTGCCAAATAGGCATTCTTAGAATTCTTTTTAGTTGGAGCCACGATGGTGTCCTATTGAATTAATAAATGAAAATGAATGTTAATTGATTAAGTTGATATAATTGAAAATGCCCAGGTCTTTAAATATGACCACAACAATATCACGGGCTCCGATAAAATAACTAAAAAAATTGTTTTTGTCACGGAAAAATGCCGAAAATTCGGAAAAAAATTTTTGAGGGGGCTTGGAGACTGTTAAAATCCGCCTGTGGCGGTTTGGTTTGCATTTTTGTCGTAAAAATGACAATTTGAATATCTATATTTATTTCGTGGATTCTTTAGAAAGAGTTTTTGTTGCCTTGGGCTCAAACCTCCCCGACCGTTCAAAGCGCTTGAACGAAGGTCGCGAAATGCTCCGCAAAATTTCGGCGGGCGGGTGGCTCGAAAGCCCCATATACGAAACTCCACCGGTAGGACCGGCGGGCCAGGGTCCCTATTTCAATCAAGTCGTGAGTTTTTGGTATTCGGGAACATCGACACGCCTGCTGCATTATCTAAAAGGTGCAGAATTCGTGTTGGGGCGCAAACCCCGCGGTCATTGGAATTCTCGAGAAATTGATTTAGATCTGTTGTATTTTGGAAAGGAAGTTCACCAGGGTAGGCCGAACCTGCCGCACCCCCAGATTGTAAACCGCCAGTTTGTATTGGTCCCCTTGAACGATATTGCCCCGGAGTGGGAAGACCCCCAGCTGGGAATAAAGGTGAAAGACATTCTTTCGAACCTTTTGCAAAAAGAAGAAAAAATCCCGTTCCGCGTCATCACATCGGAGGAACCTTGATATGCTGAGAGAAAAAGACGTTCATTTTTTGGCCATTGAAGGCGCTATCGGTGTGGGTAAAACTTCTCTTGCAGAAATCCTTGCGGATCGCTGGAAGGCGACTTTGATCGAAGAGAATTTCTCGGAAAACCCCTTCCTTGAGAAGTTCTACCAGAACAAGGAAGCGTACGCGTTCCAGACACAGCTATTCTTTTTGCTAGACCGCTTAAAGCAGTTGCAGAATTCGGCAATTCAGAGTGACCTTTTCCGCGACCTTTTGATTAGCGACTATACATACGACAAAGACCAAATTTTTGCAGCCCAGAACCTGACCGAAAGCGAATACGCCATGTACGATCAGGTGGCCAAGGCCTTGAACCATGATATCCCGAGGCCCGATTTGGTCGTTTATTTGCAAGCATCGGTTCCGACTCTCCTCAAACGCATTCATGGCCGTGGACGTGCCATGGAAAAGACCATTGAAGGTTCTTACCTGAACGGTCTTTTGGAACGTTTCGACAATTATTTTTGGAACTATCCGTACGCGCCGGTGCTTATCATCAATACCGACAATATCGACTTTGTCCACAACGAAAGTCATCTGCAGCTGGTGCTCGATGCCATTGCCGCATGCCCCAAGCAGACGACATATTTTGTACCAGAAGGTAAATAATGCAAATCGTAACTACCGTTGATTCTCTTCGTCAAGTCATCAAGCCTCTTGCTAAGCAAGGCAAAACCATCGGGCTCGTTCCCACCATGGGAGCCTTGCATGCAGGACATGGTGCGTTGATTAAGGAATCTGTCAAGGAATGCGATGTGACGGTTGTCAGCGTGTTCCTGAATCCGATCCAGTTTGGTAAAAACGAGGATTTGGATAAGTACCCCAAGCGCCTGGAAGCTGACGCTAAGCTTGCCGAATCGCTGGGGGCCGATTACGTGTTTGCCCCGAGTGTTGCTGAAATGTACCCCGATGGTGATCCGCTGACCATGGTTCGCGATGAAACACTGGAAGGCATGTACTGCGGTGCCTACCGCCCCGGTCATTTCCGCGGTGTCTTGACTGTTGTCTCTAAGTTGTTCTTGATTTCGGGCTGCAATCACGCCTACTTTGGTGAAAAGGATTACCAGCAGGTGTTCTTGATTGAACGCATGGTGAAGGACTTGAATTTCGATATCCAGATTCACCGTGTGAAGATTGTGCGCGAAGAATCGGGCCTTGCTCTTTCGAGCCGCAACGAATACTTGACCGATGAAGAACACGCAAACGCCTTGTCCATTAGCACGGGCCTGAAGCAGGCTAAGGAAGCTTATGTCAATGGTGAACGTGCCGTGAGCAAGATTCGCGATGTCGTGCTGAAGTCCATTCTGGGCGCACACGGTATTGTTCAGTTTGTAGAACTCGTGAACCAGAAGAATCTCCAGAAGTTCGCAGGCATTTTGGGCCCCGAAGACAAGGTGGTGATTCTGGTGGCTGCATTCTTCGGAAAGACGCGCCTGATCGACAATATCGAGTTGAACTGACACGAAGTGTCATCCTGAGCTATACGAAACTTAGAACTTTAGTTCTCTAGTTGAGTTATGCCCTTTGGGTAGAAGCAACGAAGTTGCGAAGTCTCTTTGATCACTTAGCGCTTTAGCGCTTATGTGAGCATGATCCCCCTTGCGGGGAGAAGGATCTCTATTTTTCCGTAGCGGTGAATACGCCGTCCCATACCTCGCCTTCTGCAACAGGCGGGGTTATTTTGTATGCTTCGCAGCGTTGGATGTACACGTGAGACGGCGTTGTCTTGCTGCCCGGATCGCGGTCGGGGTGATGCGGCTCCAAATCGAGGCATTGCTTGAACAGCTCAATGGCGTCGTCCCATTGCATGTTCAGGTAGCAGGCGCGGGCTCTTTCCCAGAGCTCTACAAGTTTGATCAAATTCTGGTTCTGGGAATTTCGCTTTTTGGCAAAATAAGCGATTTCGCCAGAAGTATAGACTTCTCTTGGGGCGTTAAGCTTGTATTTCTTGTCTAGTTCTTTCTTCGCTTTTTGAGTGATGTCTTCTCTAAGAATCTTTTTGACGTCCGCTTTGACGTTCATGTGCGTTTCGTTCTTGATTCTTGAGATTTCTTCGTCGAGTCTCGTGTTGACGATTCTATTCAATTCGTCTTCTTTTTGCTGTGCTCTAGCTCTTCTGGCTTTCTTTCTCTTTTTGATAATGAATTTATTCTTGGCTTCAATCGTTTCGTTCTTGAAGTTTTCCTTCTTGAACAGGCTGGTTTGGGCTTCGTCATTGAGCTTGGTCAGTCCCAAGCCGGTAATGGCCAATAATTCAAAGGTCTTGATGGGCTGGCTTTTACCCACCACTCGAATGGTATCCAGGGAGCGGTAGATAAAGGTCCCCGTTTCCAGATTTCTTTGGGTATCTTCGCTGATCTGGATATAGGCGCCGTACTGCTTTGCAGCACTTTCAAGACGTGCGGCCAGGTTCACGGCGTCGCCCATCATGGTGTAATTCTTTCGCATCGAAGAACCCATATTACCCGTCACGATGTCGCCGGTGTTGATGCCGATGCGCATGTGCATGTTATGGACGACCTTGGGCCACTTGGAAACTTTTTGGTTGTTCCGGATTTCCAGTTCGCTTGCCCAAATGCGTCTTAGCTTCATAAGCTTTTCTTGCATGCCCACGGCCGTTTCGCAGGCGTATTGGGCGTTGTTGGGTAAGGGCATGGGGGCTCCAAAGAAGGCGATAATGGCGTCGCCTTCGTATTTGTCCAGAGTTCCCTTGTTTTCGAGCAGGGTGTCTGTCATGGCGGTGAGATACTCGTTTAACAGATCCACCAATTTTTTCGGATCGCCAATCTTTTCGGAGAAGGTAGAGAAACTTGCGATGTCGGTAAAGTAAGCGGTAAGGTTCGATTTTTCGCCACCCAGGGTCGGCATAATTTCGTTATCCACCATGGCGGTAATCAGTTCGGGAGAAATGTATTGCTTAAACGCGTTGTTGATGAAGTTCTTCTCTTTGTTTTCGAAGTAGAACTGCACGACCAGCGCCGTAATGCTGGTTAACAACATGGCGAGCAATTGTTTGGAGACTCCGATATAAAGTCCACCTTGGAAGTACTTGTAGGCAATGTAGGTGTAGATGCCCATTAATATCAGGGAGAGCACCACTGAAATTGAACTCGTGAAGTAGAGACCGAGAATAAGGCACAGGAGCGCGAGAATGACGACTATGATTTGTTGTTTCTTTTCGCTCAAGGTGACGAGGTAGTCGTCTTCCAAGATGTTCTTGATGATGGTCGAGTGTATCAATACGGCGGGGTAGTTTTCTTCTTGTGGGCCAGGCACAAAGTCGAATAGAGCCGCTGCGGCTGAACCGAGAATAAAGATTTTACCCTGATAGAAAAGGTTGTCGATACGTCCCCTGTACACGTCGTAGTAAGACAGGTGTTGGAATCGTCTGTTGTTGATTTCGTTATAACGTCCTTTGTACTTGACCTGGTAGCGGCCGTTCTGGTCGATTGGAATGCGTTTGACTTTGCCGAAGCGGAGTTCTTCACCGGGCTTAAGGTTTTCGATAACCTCATTCTTGGTGGCTTGGATGTCGCGAATCACGGCGTCCGAAAGAATCGCCATGTTTGAACTCCACTTCTTGGTGGCCTTGTTGTAACGCAGTTGCATGTCGAGCGAAAGAATCATCTTATTGCCGGCAGGCATGCGCTTCAGGGTATCCTTATAGAAAATTAATGTCTTGATGGCGCAGCGAGTGAAATCAATGGATTCATCTTCGTCTTCATCTTCTTCGTCGTCGGTGGAGTTTCTTACAATCTGGTAGAAGCCATCTTCGTCTTCGTCCTTGCGGATGATGTAGTCTCTGGTGAGCTTGACTGTCTCTTCTTCTTCAAGGGCGTCTAGCTGTTCAAGGGTCACCTTCATGAGCAAATTGGATTCCTGTTCGTCAAGGACGCTGCTGGTGCCGCCGTTGGAAAGCTCCAGGGAAATCTTTCCGTTTTCGTCTTTGCTGGCAAAAACCTTGTGCGATATTTCAAGAGCATCTTCGCTAGCCTTGTTGTGGATCTTCTTCTCGGCCAAGGTTTCGCGGAGAAGCAAGAACATGTGGTAGCTGAAGTTGGGGTAAGTCGTGTGATAGATTCCGGTCGAGTCGCGGTAGATGCCAAAGGGCTTGCCGATGTCGATGTATTTACCCATCTTGACCGTAATGTCCTTGGGATCTTTGTGGAAAAGATGGAGGATGGTCATAAGCGACATGGTGGAATACACGTGGCTCTTACCGTCGCTGTTCATGACGGCGTCGTATTTTTCTTTGTCGCTAGCGAGAGTGGTATCCAGAAAGGGAATGATGTCAAGGTCGGGATTCGGGAAACGGTAAAGCATGGACACTTTGCGGACCACGCCGTCGTTGTCGGGGTAGGCGTTCACGGAACCTGCTTTCACGCCTGCGTTGGCCAGTTCCGGGAAAATGTTGTCCAACAGATCCTTGGCTTCTACATCGTCGATTTTGTCTACTTGCGTGGTATCTAAGGTGGAGGAATAGCCGATGGCGTCGGCGCGTTCCTGCATGCTTAGGGGGGTCCATTGGGATGCGTGCTTGTAGGACTTGCGTTCATCGAACATGTAGCAGACAATCGTGTTTCCGCTTTCCTTGACGGCGTTCACCAGCATGGAGTCAAAATTGTAGTTGGCTAGTAGCGAAGGGTAAAGGGAATCGACTTCGGCTTCGGGCGCGATTTTTCGGAGAACGTTTGCGGCTTGGTCTGTTTTTTGCTTGCCGAAGTCTGCGCTCTTGAACAGAATATCGAAACTGATTGCCGCCGCACCACCTTCGCTCAAGTTCTGGATGACTTTGGCGTGAATGGAACGGTCCCATTCGTTATAGTTGCCGAGCTTAGTTAGAGATGCTTCGTCGATATCGACAATGAAAATGTTTTGATCAAGGCTATCGTTAATGGAAACGCGCTGGTGAGAATCTTCTTCGTCTTCGGCTTTTTGGGAATGGGTAGAGGTTTTGAAAAATAAATCGTAAAAAATGTTTTCAAGGGCTTCGGCACCGTTGCGTTGGGTCTTGCCGATTGCGGACTGTACAAGGGTATCTGGCAAAAAGCTGCTTTGGGTGCTTCCAAAAGTGAGAGTAAAAAAGACTAGAAGGGCCGAAATAGAAAAACCCGATAAAACTTTCTTAATCTTTTTCGAAAACTTTATTTGCATAATAAAAAGATAATATAATACTATATTTAGGGGGTACTTGCGGAGGCATTTTTTGGCTACTCAAAAGAAATCATCATCAAAAAAATTGGGAAAATCGACTAAGTCTTCAAAAAAAGACGATTTTCAAACCTCGGAACAGGGCTTTGGCTCCATTCTTGGCGGTTGGTCCCTGGTGGGCTTTGGCCTTATATTGATGCTTGGTTGCATTTGTTCTGCTTATAGCGGCGTGAAAGAGAATTTTTTGGGCCCATACTTGGGTAAAATGTTCCCTGATGCGTTAGCTTTCGTTTTTGGCCGTGTAGCCTCGCTGATTGTTTCTGCGGCGCTGGTTTTGTGGGGCGCAGCCTTGGTGTCTGTTGTAAGGCGAGGCCGTTTTGTCCGCTACGCGGTGGGTCTTTCTCTTTTGTCGGTGGTGTTTTCTTTCCTCTTCTCGCTCCGCAATTACGGCGTGGCGAAGGTTTCCAAGGAGGCCCTGATTCAGGGCGGTGGTGCCCTTGGACAGTTCTTTAACCAGTTTGTGGTGACGCCGCTTTTTGGAAAGGCTCTCTTGTTGCCGGTCTGCATTTCGCTTGCGGTCATCGGCTTGATTCTGGTGATTGCCTTTGGCCTTCGCCCGAGGCATTTCAAGTTTGTGGTTCAGACGACAAATTGGCTCAAGTCGGTGTTCCATAAGAAGGATTCGGTTGGCTGCAGTGGTTATGAACCGGTGGATACCCGCCGTATGCCTCAAGTGCAGACCAATATGGATTTGCCGGGTGCAGGACTTCCGCGTGGCGTCTACATGGACGACAATACGGTGAATATCAAGCCCGACGGTTTCAAGATTCGTCGCAAGAACAAGGTGACGCCTTTCAATGGTCGCAGCAACTGGATGGATGACGAATTCAGCTTGAACGGAACCACGGACGAGGTGCCGAACCTTCCGGACGAAGTTTTGCAGACTGTACCGCCCCGCCGCGCAAAGGAGATGGCTCCGCAGCCTGATTCTACGAATAATATGGTTGGCGGCTATAACTTGGACGAAGATCCTGAAATCCGCAGGCTCGAAGATTATTTGCGTCAGAACGGCGGCAAGATGAATGCCCTTGAAATCGTAGAAGTCAAGGAAAAGATTGCGGCCCTCAAGCGCGCCCGCGACTTGATCGCCTGGGAAAAGGACCACCGCGGCCGTATGCAGGTCAAGGGCGATGTACGCCGCGAAGGTGGCGTAACGGGTTCTATGGCAACACGCACGGTCGCCAATCCGATGCCGACGGGAACGCTGCCTGCCGCAAAGGGTGCTACGCAAAGAAGTATGACGCAGGCCAATGCTCAAAATGCTGACGAACGCACTGTGATGGCGGGCGAGCCGACTGTTGGTAACGGGGCTCCCTTTAATGCCGAGGACTTGCTCGGTGGTGACGGCGCTAAAACAATCGATGAGGCCGTCTCTGATGACGATACGTTCGTGCCTGAAGTTTACGGTGCCGACGATGTGGGCGAAGTCCCTGAAATTCCGGACGGAACGTTGGGTGCTTCGTTTGGGGCGGTCTCTAGTGGAACTTCAACTTCGGGGATGAAGGCTGCCCCGATTCCGCAGCGTGACCCGACGACGGTTTACGACGAATACAAGGTGCCCGCGATTAGTGATATTCTGGAAGAACATGAGCCGCAGACCGCCGATTACAGCGAAGAAGAACTGAACGCTATCGGCAAGATGCTCGAAGAAAAACTTGAAAACTTCAAGGTGAAGGGCCGCGTGATTGGTTGCGAAACGGGCCCGATGATTACCCGCTTTGAGGTGGAGCCGGGCCCGGGCATGAAGGTGAGCCGGTTCTCTGCCTTGCAAGAAGACTTGGCGCTTCCGCTCCGTGTTTCGTCGGTGCGTATTCTGGCTCCGATTCCGGGCAAGGCGGCTGTCGGTATCGAAATCCCGAATCGCAAGTTCCAGACGGTGTACAGCCTCGATGTTTTCCAGAGCGAAAAGTTCAAGCCATCGCCCGAAAAGATTCTGGTGGCGCTCGGTAAAGACATTACCGGCGAAGCATTCACGATGGACTTGGCCAAGGCCCCGCACTTGCTGATTGCAGGCCAGACGGGTTCCGGTAAGTCCGTGTGCATTAACGCACTCATGGCTTCGATGCTTTTCAGTAAGACTCCTGACGAACTCCGCATGATTTTGGTGGACCCGAAGGCGGTGGAACTCAAGATGTACGAAAACATCCCGCATTTGCTGGCTCCGGTGATTACCAAGCCTGAAATTGCCATTCAGGCGTTGCAGTGGCTGTGCTACGAGATGGACCGCAGAACTGAAGTTCTGGCATCGGCGAAGGTGCGTAACATTGGCGGCTTTAACGCGAAGTTTGAGGCGGGCGAGTTGCCTGATGAAGTGCCCGAAGAAGACCGTAGTCATCGCATGGCGTTCATCGTGGTGATTATCGATGAAATGGCGGACCTTATGATGGTCGCCGGCAAGGAAATTGAAAAGAACGTGGCGCGTCTTGCCGCAAAGGCTCGTGCCGTGGGCATTCACCTGGTGCTTGCCACGCAGCGCCCGTCGGTGAAGGTTATCACTGGTATTATCAAGGCGAACTTGCCGACGCGTATCAGCTTCAAGGTGGCCTCTCAGATTGACGCCCGCACGGTCATGGACCATGCCGGCGCCGAAAAGCTCCTGGGCCGCGGCGACATGCTTTACAAGGCGGTGAACGATCCGGAACCGGTTCGCGTTCACGGAGCTTTCTTAAGCGACGAAGAAGCCGAAAAGCTTGCCGATGCCTGCTCCGACCAGAACGTATTCTACCCGCAGGTAGAATCGTTCGACGTCAGCGACGGCGAAGGCGACGAAGACGGCGATGGCGGAGGCAAGGACTTGGGCAAGCTTGACAAACTGCTCTACGATGTGGCCGTTTGGGCTGTCGAATGCCGCGGGCTTTCGACCTCGGCGGTGCAGCGCCACTTTAGCATGGGATTCAGCCGAGCCGGTAAAATTGTGGATCAACTTTACAGCCTCGGCGTGTGTGGCCCTGCTAAGGGCAACTCCAAGCCCCGCGCCATGCTCCTTGGCATCGAAGAAATCCAGAACATGGAACGCTCCGGAAAATTCGGGTAAGTTTGCGGCTTTGTCTACCTGAGAGAAATGGACAACATGGTAATGTCGTCGAATTGTTCGGCATCACCCACAAAAGCTTGCAGGTCTTCCTTGATTTGAGTCAAGAATGCTTTGCCGCCACGGACATCGGCCGAATTGAGCTTTTTCAGCAGTCTCTCTTCGCCATAAAGTTCCCCTGAGCCGTTGTGCGCTTCGGTTAATCCGTCGGTATAGATTAAAAGGTTGTCGCCATCCTGTAATTGAATCTCGGATTCCTTGTACTGTGTATCGTCCATGCCTGCAAGGAATAACCCATGCTTGTTCTTCAAAAATTCAAAATTTTCGCCCTTTCTTGCAAAACAGGGGGCGTTGTGGCCAGCATTTGTGAATTTCATGATGCGAGTCTTGGTGTCTAGAATGCCAATCCATGCTGTGGCAAACATTTCTTCGGGGTTGCTTTCACACAGGATTCGGTTGACATCGGTAAAGATCTGAGCCGTGGACAGTTTCATCGAAGCGTGGTCTTTGATCATCGTCTTCACGGTCATCGAGAAGAGGGCCGCGGGAACACCTTTGCCCGAAATATCGGCGATGACAAATGCAATATGCGTGCCATCGATTTCAAAGAAATCGTAAAAATCTCCGCCGACCTCCTTGGCTGTATCCATGGTCGCGTAAATGTTTACGTCGGGGTGGTTGACAAGAACGCCCTCTGCGGAAGGAAGAGAACCTGTTTGAATGTTTGCGGCGAGATTCAGATCGGTTTCGACGGCCACTATTTTCTCGCGATTCTTGACGAACCTATTCGTGTTCACGTTTGTTGTAAAGAAGGTGAGTGCGATGGCGGTTGAAAGGCTGGTTTCTAGATAATTTTCATCAAGATCCAAGACGAATAGCTGAATAAATTCAATTCCTGCAATCAATAAGGAGGTTGTCAAAATACATTGACCATAGAATTTCTTTTCTGCATTTGATTTTCGGCGTCGGATTAAGTAATAGAAGGACTGCAACAATGGTGAACCTGCGTACATGAACGCAATCGGTACCAAACAATAATCAAAGATGATGCCATATTGAATTTCCCCATGTTCGTCGATGGAGTATACTAGACCGGTCCAAGGTGTCGTTAGACATAAAATAACGGTAAGGACGGTGGGTGCGATAAATAGCGCGTGATGCAATTTTTTTGAACTCATCTTGATTTCAAATTGATTCAACGAAAATCGCGTAAACATCGATGAACCGAGCATCATTGCAATTGCAAAAATATAGGCGCAGGCGTAGTTAAGGATTTTGTATGTAAGATTCCCATCTACAAAATGCCAGATTCCGTCAAAAGCAGACAAGACCGTTGCCGACACAAGCATAATGGAAAGCTTGTCCTTGAAGCTCATCTTGTACAGTACGATGTTGTTGTACAACATGAATGCGGTTAGCAAGGTCGTGAAAACGGATATTTCTACAAACAGGGTATCTGCAATTTGTTCATAGGTCATATTTATGCCTCGAATTTTACCTTGAATGTGTTACGGTTGTAACTCATGGTCGTGAGGTACATCTTGTTATTTTTCATTTTTTCCATGTATCCCGAAACCATGAACTCGGTTATGGAACCCGCGATTACATCGTCATTTGATAAGTCAAATAAAATGCCATCGTCCTTGGTGATAATCTGGATTCCATCTTCTCGAATAAAGACGGAACATTCCGCATAGGTTGCCGCGTTCCCGTTTTTCTCAAAAATAAGCATAAAAAGCTCTTCAATGAGCAATTTGACTTTGGCTATGATTTTTTTGTTGATGCCATTTTCCTGAAGGTATCGCTCTATCTGCTTTTGAACATCAATAATCAATTCCGGCTCCAGCTTAAGTTCGTAGAAGCGGTAGTTCAGTCGTTTTTCTTTATCTGCAAGTAGCAACGGGTAGTTTTCTTTGCCGTATTTGGTGCGGATAAATAGTGTCGAGACGATGTAGGCGAAAATACTCGAAAGGGCAATCCCGATAAAGAAACCGTAAATTCCAAATTTTTCGCCGAGAATGAATAGAAAGGGGACGGCGACAATCACGTCGCGTAATCCGCAGAGAAGTGCCCCAAGAAAAATCTTGTCGATGAGCAGATAATACGAAGAGAGCAAGTAGAGAAGACTGGTTCCGGTGAGCCCAAGTGCAATAATGCGTGCCCCGTTGATGGCCTCCTCGGCGATTTTTGGATTCTCGATGCCGTAAATTTTTACGATGAGTGGAGCTGCTGCCGCTATGATGATGGTCATTAAAACCCCTTCGACAATAGCCGCTTTCTGCGCAAGCTTGTAGCAATTTTTAATGCCGCGGTAGGATTCTTCGCCTAGATAGATGTTGATGAGGGGTGTAATGGCCTCTCCGATGCCGTCAAAAATAATCTGAAACTCTTTTGCAAAGAAAATAACGGAGGCAATAATCAGCATTTCAGAACCGAATGCGAATGTGATGTATTTTTCGACAATCACGGCAAAGCAGGCGAAAAATAGATAGGTGCTCGCATCGATCGTACTGTATTTCGCTATGTGAAAAATTTTTGCAATTGAAAAGTGAAATCCGATTTTTAGCGAGTTTCCTTTTTTGAATAAGTGGAGACTTGTCACTAAAAGTGCAAGTGCGGTACCGATAAACGAGCCCAGGGCAATTCCTTCGATGCCCATGGATTTTGCCAAGATGATGGAGAGGGCGATGTTGACAACTAGCTGTAAGATGCCTGCGATTGTGCTAATCGTGTCGTCTCCATCTGAAAATACGGCTTCGCACATCAGTAGGAATAAAGGCAAAATCAGAATGGTTAGCTTGTACCAAAAGAAATACTGCTTGGCCTGTTCAAAAACAGCGGGGGTCGCTTCAAAAAAATGGAGATAGGTGTCGCCCAACAGCGTAAAGGCAAAGAACAAGAGTACGCCTATGCTAACAGCAGCGGTCAATCCGACCCTGAAATACTGGGTTGCTTTCGCTTGATCGAATTCTCCCATGGCGCGGTTGTACAAGATAGGAACGCCAATCGAAAGGATTCCGCCAAAAAAAGCGGCTAGGGAATATGCGGGGGTTACAAGGCTGATGCCGGCGACGCTCGTTTCTCCTAAGACAAGGCCTGCAATCACGGAATCCGACAGCAACAGGATTGGAACGACAATCATGTAGACTGTTCCCGAAACCAGTAGCGAAAGAAACTTTTTAGACAGAAATGTCTTGCTCATTCATTTAAATATAATAATAGGTTGAAAAAATGGTAATTTGATTAGGTACTCATCAAAAGGTTCAAATTCTTTTTTAACAGTTCCGCATACTGTAACGCCTGTTTTGGAGTGTATAGATTTTCCGCATACTCGATAAACAGGGATAGGCTCGAAGGATTTTCGCGGACCTCTATTTCGAAAGGCATTGCCGCATTGCGGTTCAAACCCACTTCTTCGATTTGAACCTCCGGCGGAATCAGGTTCAGCATGGTGTTTTCATGGACTTGCTTTTGATAGATGATTTCCAAGGTGTATGTGTCCAGTTCGTCATTGTAGAAAATATCACCTAGGCATTCCGAATAGAAAATGCCCTTTAGGATTTGTTCTGAAATCTCGGAAAGAACTTTTGAGGGAGAATCCGTTATTTCAAGATCGATAAAGATGGGTAGATTTTCTTCGAAACTGCCAATGGTTTCGAGGTACTTGCCTTCTTTTCGGTTGTCATAAGTCCAGGTGTAGCAGATTTTCTTTTTTCCTGTCATCTCGGAGAGGGCAAGTATTGCCGCCGCAATAGAAAGTTCATTCCTGGATGTAGAACGTCTTTTTTCGGCTTGGTTCATTTGATCTAGGGAGATTCCTAAATCGTAATCCAAATAAGCGCTTCTCCCGAAAGATTTTGTATGGTCATATTCAAGTACGCAGCACCACTTGGAATCGCCCTTTAGGGATTCGTAATATCTTTTTGCCTCAGTATATTTTGTAGACTTCTTGGTGTTTTCTAGGTCTTGTAAGTACGAATAATAAAAGTCGCCTCCTGATTTTTCTTGGTAATATTCGTTGAATATCTGGACGGAAAATATAAAACACGAATAATAGTCTCCCAGGGAATGATGAACTTCTACAAAGAGGTACTTGTTTTTCTCTGTTACAATCATTTTGGTTCTATACAGATGTTCTCCGAATAAATTGAATGGGCGCTCCGGTTTTTCTCTAAACTTGTTGAATTCTTTTTCGGTGGTGTGCCATAATTCTGTTTTTTTTCTCAATTCAGGGCGGTATGAGACGGAGTATTTTCCCGATTCATCTTTCGAAAAAACAGACATCATCATCGGATGCTTTTGAAGTGTCTTGTCAACGGCTTCGCATAGTTTTTTTTCATCGTATTGATTTCCGAGTGTGACAACGTACGAAAAGTTGTAAACGTAATTACTGCCGGATTTTTGTTCTTCTTCAGATAGGAAAAATTCTTGCTCTGCCTTTATGTCGAATGTTTTTTTTCGGCATTGTTCTTCATATTTTTCATTGTCATCTGTGTTCTTGTTTGATTGTATTTTTTTTGCAATTCGATCGATTGTCTTTCCGTAGTAGATATCTGAAACCGTCAGCGTTAAATGATGCTTTTCTATCTCGATGATTAGCTCAACGGCTGATATAGAGGATCCGCCTAGCTCAAAGAAATTATCTTCTTTGGAAGGGTCTCTTTTTAGATCAAGAACTTTTTTGACCGCAGAACATAAGATGTTTTCGATGCCAATTTCTGAAGAATCCTCGTTTAAATGCTTAAACGAAATATCCATTGTTTTTAGGCTTTGCTTGTCAATTTTCCCGTGTTTATTTAAGGGCATCTTGTCAAGCGTTACAAAAACCGAAGGAATCATATAAGGTGGAAGAATCCTTGATAGTTCTTCCTTGATAGCCTTTGTAGATATGTCTGTGTCTGCAACAATGAACGCGACTAGGAAATTCTCTTTTTCGTTTGTCTTTAAAATAACGGTTGCTTGCTTAATGGCTTCAATTTTTAAGATGGATTGTTCTATTTCCTGGAGTTCGATTCGCTGTCCGTTTAACTTTACCATATCGTCGGCTCGCCCGCAGATCACAATTTCTCCGTTGTCGGTCCTATAGGCAAGATCCCCAGATTTGTATGTTCTTTCGCCTCTGTATTCTATAAAGCTCTTTGCCGTATCATCGGGGCGATTCAAGTAACCGCAAGAAAGCGTCTTGCCCTGTATTAAAAGTTCTCCCTTCTGGTTTGGTCCAAGTTCGTTTCCTTCTTCATCTACGATGAAGACTTTTGTCCGGTATGGAATTCCATTTGTGAAGGAACTTGTTGTATTTTGCAATACCTTGCACACAGCCATGGAGCAAGTTTCTGTCGTACCGTACCCATTGATGATTTTTACGGTAGGGAGTTTGCTGAAGATTTTTGCGGCATGCTCCGGAGAGAGCGGCTCTCCGCCCATGTAAAGGCCAATAATGCTTTCAAAATTTTCTTTGTCTGCCGCAGAAAGTAGAATTTCTATGAATGAAGGTATTCCAATTACGGAATCCAGTTGATACTTCTTGATCTGTTCTGAAAAATTTGTTAAATCTTTAAGCTCATTTTCTTTGTTAAGGTAAAATAGGGCGCCTGCATAAATGCAATAAAAGAATCCTGTATAAAAAAGGATGAACGTGAATGGGGATATGTCGGCCAATCGATGAATTTGATATTGGGCAATGGCGATCCATTGTTCTGGAAAGAATTCTTCGTAAATGGCCCTGTGATTAAGCGTGACCCCTTTGGGATTTCCTGTAGAACCTGAGGTGTAAATGCACATTGCCATGTCATCGGGGCTTACATGAACAACTTGTTTTTTTAAATGTTCTTTTTTCGCTTTGGCAAGGAGTTCTTCTAGTGTGAAAATCTTGCAAGTGCATTTGCCTATTTCTAGAAGTTCCGCCTTGATTTTTGCGGTTGTAATGATGGCTTTCGATTTGGAATCGTTGATGCTGTATGCAATTCTTTCAGGAGGCGTGTCGAGTGTAAGCGGGATAAAGGCCGCACCCGTTTTTAAAACGCCCATGATGGCGATATGAATAGAGAAAGACCTGTCCAATACAAGAGTGATGAAATCCCCTTGTCTGATTTCTGGAATCAGGGCGAAAAGCGATGCCGCCAAATAATCGGATTCCTGGTCAAGTTCCTTGTACGAAAGTTCCTTGTCTGCGCAGATAACGGCAATGGCGTCGGGCGTTTTTTGTGCGTGTTCGGTAAGTTTGTCTTGAACAGAGAAAAATTTTTCTTTAGCCATTATGCATTCTCGATGAATTTGCCCATGTAGTCAAGAACTGAAATAAGTCCTTTTTCCAAATCAGTCTTGTTCAGGAGCAGGTTGATTCTAAAACAGAACTGTTTGCTTATGTCAAAACCGTGCATGACACCCGGAAAAATTAAATATCCCTTTTCCTTGATTAGTTTTTTTATGGCGAAATTAAAATTTTCAGTTCCTATACACCCATCAAGAAAAATCATGGCGTAATGACCGGATATATCAGGTGACACATGAGCGAAATGGTAATTTGCTAGAATCTGATGAACTCGTTTGTAATTGTCGCTCCAAAATTGATTGTAAAAACGAAGGCATTCGTCGTAATTTTGGGAGATGAAGTGGCGTGCTCCCAATTCACTTAGATAATTTAGGGAGCCTCCGTAACAATCTTTGAGCCTATCAATTTCGTCAGTGAACTTTTTATGTGTGACAATGACAGAAAATTTAATCCCCTGAATTCCTAGAGCCTTATGTGGGCTATAGATATAAATTAATTTTTTTTGAATTCCTAGTGTTCTTGAAAGTTCCTTCCCGTTTACGCATAAGGCCTCGTCCAATATAACCCATTTTCCTGCATCTAGAAGTTCTTGAATGTCGTTTATGACATTTTGATTGAAATAAACGCTTGTCGAGTTGATGGGAGAGGTGAACCAGAATGCTTCGCAGTCCGAATTTATAAGGGGGCCGATATCAAAATTTTGATTGAAGTCGGGAATGAATTCGTTAAAAACGTGGTAGGCGACTTTTAAATCGTCTAGGCAGGTCTGTGCAGTAAAGTATGCTGGCGCAATGATTCCTGTTTTTAAATTTCTTTGTGAAAGGAATACTGCGATTGTTACAATCGAATGGGTGCTTTGCGAAAAGGCAAAACTTTGGGATTCATAGAAATCTTCGCTAGAAAAGCCTAATTTGTTTGCGATGCTTTTCTTGATGGATTCTGGAAGATAATATTGATAGTCAAAAATATCCTGTCCGGATTCGTATTTGAGGATATCTTTGAGTTTTGCCTTGTATTCGGAGCCGGAATTCCAGTAAGATAGATTTACAGACTGCGTTTCTTTTGACAGGGCTTTTGATGCCTTGTCAAGTTCCATTTCTATTTCGTAGTTAGTCATTTAAATTAAACCGAATACGGCATCGAGTCCAGTTGCGTCTAGGACTTCCTTGAAGTTTTCGCCGATATTGATGAGCTGCATGTTTCCCTGTTTCTTTTTTAAGGTCTTGAATGTTGAAAGTAAGACTCGGATTCCTGCCGAGGATACATAATCGCATTCTTTAAAATCCATAATTAGCGAATTTATCCGTTCGATGTGCGCTGCAATTTCTTCTGCGAGTTTGGGCGAGGTGAGGGTGTTCAGCTCGCCAGAAAGAGCAATTGTCATTTCAGCATCGTTCAAAACAGTTCTAAGTTCCATTCTAGGCTCCGTATTATATTTTAGTAAAAAAGTTGTGAAAAGAATTAAAACAGGTGCTTCCACTGGAATCCGAGTGTGTAGAATATCCATTCTCTACCGCTATAGGTCATTAGCGGCTCGTATTCTGCATCTTTGTATTTTTCGCGGAAACTGCGGCGCGACTGGAAATCAAAAAGCACAAAAAGTTTGTCTTTCTTGCCGAGCGTGATTTCAGCCATGGGCCAAATATCGATGGTCATGAAGTCGCCCTTGTAGCGAGACGAATAGTCGCCGAAATCGCTGGACTCATAATGGCCCGAAAGCGTGGTACCGACGCCGATCATCGAAAGTTTCAAAGGCATTTGGTAGCCTACAAAGTATTCCTGCTCGTACACCCAGCCGCTCGCCAAGCCGTCGGAGGCCTGCCATAGCCAAACATCGCTGTCGGTGCCAGTCAATTTCTGGTAGCCGGCTTTGTAGGTTGCCGTAGCGACAACGTGGTGCCAGTCGCCTTCCCAAAGGGCGGCAAGATCGAACATGAAACATGCGCTTCCCCAGCCGTACAAGTACCAGTGCGCAAAGGGAGTCATGTCCTTGTATTCAGGCTCTGCTGCATTGTATGCAGCCATGCCTTGGAATAAATCGAACGCGTTCCAGCCGGTTCCTGCCGTGCCGCCGACGGCCAGTTCCAAAAAGGCAATGGGAGATACGGTAATTGATGCGACTGGTGCGAGCGTAATGGGCGAAACTTCCAACCCCGCGCTAAATGTCACATGGTTGTCGGCGGTGAATTCGTCGTCGCCACGCAAGAAGGGGAGCGTATAGGCCGCATCAAATTCGGCAACGGCCTCGATGCCGTCGTAAGGACCGCTGATTCCTGTGACGTGGCTTGAGCCGCGGTGGTGATCCACTTCGGGGTAGTAGGCGGCAGATACCGTAGACGAAATTTCCCAAGGGGATTTTTCTTGAGTGGCTTTTTCCGGTGCTTCCTCTGCGAAAATCTGATTACCTACGCAAAGTACGGCTGCGAATGCAAATAATGCTTTTTTCATGCTTTCCCCTCCAGAACGTTAGAATGACATTTTTCCTTTGAAAGTGACACTGCTGAAATCGCGGTATTCGCCGTACAGACCTTCCTTGCCGTCGGGGCCTTCCAAGTACAGGTCTCCAATCAGGCTAAGCGTAATGGCATCGGTCAGCTTGTAATCCAGTTCCAGTTCGCTTGCCGTAGAAAAATCCCATAAGTCCAATGCACCCGAGGCCATAATGGTGAGCGTTTCGTTCAGGATAGATTTTTCGATGCTCATGGTGGCCTGGTGTTCAAATTTTTTCCGTTCAATGTCGCTATCGTAATCGATTACGGCGTCCGCGACATATTGTGCTGTAATCGTCCAGCCTCCGCTTGGAGTCCAGTCAAGTCCGGCAAGGCCTAAAACTTGATTCTTTCTCTTGCTTGCAGGGCGCGAGTCTTCCGAATACTTAAAGAGTTGACTGTTGACATCTGTTTGGAAGTGCCTCTTTGGGAAATAGGCTCCTTCAAGACGGAATACGAAATCTCCGGCAGGAATCGCTGCATCGGCACCGATCATGTACATGCGTTTGTATTCACCAGTCACATCAATTGAATAGCTGGTGGCAGGCATGTCTTCGCCATCGCCAAAAACAATATTGGGGTTGTATCGGATTAACGGGAGGTCATCCCAACCATAGAATCCGTACAGCGACAAATCTGCGACCGATGTGTAGGTACTAGCGCGCAGTGCGAGTTCGCTCTTCGAAAGTCTTTTTTTAGGGAGTTCGAAGTCGTCGTATTTTTCAGGATAATTGATCCCGATGCCATCCACTTCCTCCGGGAATACGCGCGAGTGTAGTGGATTTCCCTTGGCAAGAGGCAGAATGCTTGGCGTAAAGAACGGAATCCAGTAGGCGTCCACTTGCGTCTTTTCGGTTAACAGGGATAGGCGCACGGCGTCGATTCCCAGCTTAGATTCGTTGTAATCGGAGGCGACTACATTCGTTTCGTCTCGCGGATTCAATACGTCGGTAATCTGGATGTCGTCGGCCTTACCCCACGAAACAATTTGGCGGCCGATACGGAGCGCAATCATTTCGCCCTTCCAGTCAATATAGGCTTCGCGGAGTTTCAAGGCGTATGTTCCGTCGTCAGCCACAAATGCCGATGAGCCGTTTGTCGATTGAGCGCCTAAGGCGTCGTGGACAATCTGGCCGTTTACATAGACCATGGCTTCGTCTAGGTACGATTTGATTGTGCCGTCAAAGATCGTCTGGCCGAGTAGAAAGTCACCCTTGTTGTGGTGTGTGTTCGGAAGTCCTACCCCGGCCTGCGAAGTAAGGCTACCCAAGAAGACTGTTTCTTGGGCGCAAACGGTTGCGGCAAAAGCTAAACCGAGGGCGGTGAATCGTTTCATGCTTTCTCCTTTTCTTTGCCGTACGGCTTTGTCACTTGCAGAAGTGCGGGCGTAATCGTATAGTCGGCGAGCAAGGCGCTTGAAAGGCCAACAATGATTAGCAGGCCGAGTACCATCAAGAAACGTAAGGGGCTAAACAGGTAAACGGCGAACATCGCACACAGAATCAACGTGGTCAAAAACATCGATGCCCCGATTTCGCGGAAGGTCGCTTCCATCGCCCTCGATAGAGAACCACATTCTTCGTATCGGACTTTCAAGTGTGTGGTCAAGTGGATTGTGTCGTCTACGGCAATACCCAGCACCAAGGGCATTACGGTGACAGTGCTAAAGTCCAGCGCAAAGTCAAAGTATCCCATGACACCGCCCACCAAAATGACAGGGGCCACGTTCGGAATCATGCCGATAATTCCAAGCTTGAAACTGGAGAATGCAAACATTAGCATGATGGCGATGATGATGAGCGAAAATCCGAAGGATTTTAGACCGCCAAAAACAATGCGATTGCTCATTTCGGAATAGCGAATCATGTCGCCAAGCAGTGTGCATTGGGCGTTCGGGAACAATTCGGCGAGTTTAGCCTTTAAAGCGTTCATGTTTTGGAGCGCTTCTTCGGTAGCGAATTGGGTCATGTCCACGCTGACTTCTGTAATTCTGAATTCTTCGTCCATCGTTTCGCTAAAGTCTTCGCGCATTTCGATAGACGAAAGCTCCATCAGCTGCGCAAGCACGTATTCGTCTTCGGGAACGGCGTAAAGCGAATCTTTGCCTTCGTTCAAGGCGCGATTCATTTCTTTCAAGATGCTTGTCGCCGAGGTCACGCGCGGTTTTCCACCCGACCACTTGGTAAGCGAAAGAGCGCCTACGTAATCTTCGAGTTCCAAAAGTGCTTTCATGTTTTCGGGCTTCTTGAATGCGCCTTCTTCGTCAAAAGAGATCATGATGGAATAGCTGTACTGGTTTCCGAGCTTAGTCTTTAGCATTTTCTTGATTTCTTGCACATAGGGAACCTTGTCGCCCGAAATACTCAGGTAGTCCAGTTGCGCCGTAATCTTGAACATTCCCGGAATAAATGCTGCAATAATCAGGGCTGCAGCCACAATAAAGTGCCATTTTCTTTTATAGACGAGATTGGACCAGGCTGAAAACATCTTGTCCAGTTTTGTAGCGCCGTCATTGCTAGTTGTGTCGGGCACGCCGTTCTTGCCGAACGACAGTAGAATTGGAATCAGGATTGTTACATAGAGGTAAATCGCGAGCACCACAAGGGCTGCGGCTTTACCCATCCATACAAGGGGTTTCATGTCGACAAACAGGAAACTGATAAACGAAGCCATGGTCGTAAGCACTGTAAACAGTACCGGCCAACCACATTCTTCGATGCATTTGATGGCTGATTCTTTACGGATGCCGGTGCGTCTAAATTGCAACTTGAACATGTTTATATAATGCACCGAATAGCCAACGGCTAATGCCATGCCCAGAACGACTGGCAAAGTGACGAGCGTAGAATCTGCCTTTACTCCGAAAAGGGCCATGCCGCCAAATACCGAGGCGATGGCACTGAGGGTAGTGATTGCCGGAACGAAAACGCCAAAGAAATTGCGCAAGAAAAGTGCCAGGAATAAAAGCATCACGCCGACGCTGCATAGTACCCTGATGCCGTATTCGGGAATTTCGTAACGGTCTTCGCAGGCGCTGTCGAACGGGATTCCTCCGCCATACAGTTTATAGTCCTTGTTCTGGAATTCGTCGCTTTCCATAATTTCCATCAGCTTGTAGCCGATAGCCAGGTTGACTTCTTCTACGTCGCCTTCGAATTTTTCTTCAAGTTCCTTGCCTTCGAATGGGTGGAGCGACAAGGATATCCAGGTTTCGCGTCCGTCGTCGCTGACGAGTGCGTTGATGAGAGCGTTCGTTTTTTCGTTCCCGCGCATCACGAGGGCACGTGCCTTGGCGAGTTCTGCGGAGTCCGAGGGAATCCCGTTCTCATAAGGCTTGACGATTTCAAAACCTTCTTCGTTACCTACGGGAATATTGACATTGATAATCGAGGTGAGCCTGTTTGCAAACGGAATTTCGTCTTGTAACCGTGTCCCGATTTTATCGATGACATTCAGGATGTCTTTGCTAAAGACATCGCCATCGCCTTGCTTTACGAGGAGGACTCCGACGCCGTTCAGGTTCCCGAAGACCTGTTCGTATTTTTTCGTATTGATGGTGATTTCGTCGGAATCGCCAAACCAGCCCTCTTCGCCACGCGAAAGAGCGAAATCGGCAAGACCGGAACTACAGATTACGGTAATAACGAGCAGTATGGCTAGAATGGGCCAACGGTAACGAATCTGGGTGGTTCCGACCTTGCGAAAAAAATGATTGATTCTAGAAACTCTCATTTTTACTTGACTTGTTCACGTTCCAACGCACTGACTGTAAAGTAACTTTCGTTTACTTTTTCGTCGTACTTAAGGTTCTTGATTTCGTAGACGGTTTTGTGGTTTGTCTGGACATTGGTCATGGTCATCTTGAGAGAGGTCCAGTAGCCGTTCACCTGCTGAATATTGTCGGCAACGAGTGTCTTTTGCAGACGATTCTGCTTGTCGAAGTATTCGCCCTTGTGGACCACGTAAGTTTTCTTGTTCACCCAGGACACGCGACGGCTGACTTTTGCTTTGGGATCCTTTGCCTTGGCTTCGAGAATCCAACAGTCAATTCCGTTCACCTTCTCTTCGCCGAGAATGGCGAAGTTGTCCTTGGAAAGACTGCGTGTGCCCAGGTCGTCGTAAGTAAAGTCTGTTCCCTGGAAATCGTCGTCCTTGCTGGAACCGGAAACGCGGCGCACCTTTTTCATGGCAGGGAGGTAAATCCAGCTGTCGCTATCGACGGTGGAACCATCGACCTTGTCGGGGTAGTCGTAGGTGAGGTAGCTGATTCCCGCCACGTCCCTGGGTGTCTTGAAAACAAGGACCGTCTTGTCGGTGGTTCCGTCCTTCATAGTGTAAGATGCGATTTCGCGATTGCGGGTTTTCCCGTTTTTGTCAATCAGGGTAACCGAAATGGTTCCAGACGATGTTTTTCCGGAAGGCAAGTCGTGAACTTTCTTGGCGATTTCGTTTGCCGACTGGGCAAAGGTGGTTGCCGCATACAATAAGCTAGTGCCGAGCACTTTAATAAACAGATTCTTCATATTTTCTCCTTGTTCCATCTTTTTTTACTTTTTACTGCGTTTCCAATATTCCGTAGCACCCAAAAGTCCCCAGCGGTCAAGCGAGCCTCGCATTTCCAAGCGACCGTCCTTGGTGAGTGAAATCTTTCCGTGGTAGGTCTTGTTTTCTTCGGGGTCGTAAATGGAGCCGCCCTTCAGCATACCGTCATCTTCCTTCATGTCCTTGATGATGATGGTGCCGATGAGCTTTTGGTCGGCCGGGTCGTCGGAATCCAGAATTTCGGTGAGTTTGCCGTAATACAGCCCGTTGCTGCTTTTATAGATGAGTACGGTGGCGTAAGGCTTGTCGGTATCGGGGTCGATGGCGGTCCATGGTCCTAGAATTTTGTCGACCTGGGCTTCCGCCGCCAATGTGGCAAGGCAAAAGAAAATGGTGAAAACGATTTTCTTCATAATTTTCTCTTCTTTTGGTTTTACAAGCTTTGGGCTTATTTAATAGTTAGAAACTATCATCCCCTAATATATATTGTTTTTTTTTTACGGTAATGAAAAGTTTGTCCTAGGTATTCCAAATTGGAATATTTTTGCTAAGTTTAACGGCATGAAAGAATACGCTCCTGCCAAGATTAATTTGTTTTTGGATGTTATTCGTAAACGTGAAGATGGCTACCATGATTTGGGTACTCTCTTCCAGACTATCGACGCAGGCGATACCGTAAGTGCTGAACCGCGCCAGGACGGTCGGATTACGCTTTGCTACAACGAACCGCAGAATTATCCGCTGGAATCGGACTTAGTTTACAAGGCTGCCAAGCTCCTGCAGCAGGAGTCGGGCACGACGCTAGGTGCGGATATTTATTTGAACAAGGTAATGCCTTTAGGAGCAGGCCTTGGTGGCGGTTCTGCAGACGCTGCAGCGACGCTTCGTTTGTTGAACCAGCTGTGGAAGCTGAAATTCAAGTTTGAAAAGCTCGAAGAAATCGGTGCAAAACTCGGGGCCGATGTGCCGTTCTTGGTGCGTGGTGGTACCGCAATGGCCGAAGGCATTGGCGAAAAGCTCACTTTTGTAAAGCCGCTGCAGTTGAACGACGAACAGTACCTGTTGGTGGCGACTCCGCTCGATTCCGTTCCGACCAAGGATGCTTATGCCGGCGTGCCCAAGTCCGGCCCGGATCGTTGGGAAACATACAAATCCAAGTGCATGCGTACGGGCAAGGCCGCGTCGATCGACTTTGCGCTTGCCAATTCCTTCAACGCTTTCGAAGAGTCTGTGTTCCCCAAGCATCCGCTTGTCGAAGAGATGAAAAATGAGTTCAAGCGCCTCGGAGCGAAATCCGTCCTGATGTCGGGGTCGGGGGCGTCTGTTTTTGGCGTTTTCGAAACCCGTAAGCAGGCAAAAGAGGCCGCCGAAGAGCTGAAACCCATCTCCAGGTACCAGGTAGTAACCCGCTTTTTTGAGGGTTTTTAGCCTCTACCCTTTGAAATTGGTGTGAATTTGCTATATTTGCGCCACCATTGGGGTATCGTCAAGTGGTAAGACAACGGATTTTGATTCCGTTATTCGTTGGTTCGAGTCCAGCTACCCCAATGAATTTTTTTTAACCATTTACTTAATTGGAGTAAAATTATGGAACTCACAAAACTCGCAGCAACCTCGAGAGTGCTAGGCAAGAGCCGCGACTGCGCCCGTCTCCGCAAGGAAGGCAAGATTCCGGCTGTCTATTATGGTAAGGGTCAGGAGTCTGTGAATATCAGCGTTAGCGCAATCGATGTTCGCAAGGTTCTCGCCCCGGGTAAGCGTTACACGCTTCTCGACCTGGAAATTGATGGCAAGGCCGGCAACGCTGCCGTAATTTACAACTACCAGAAGAACCCGATTTCCCAGGAAATCGAACACATCGACTTCATCAAGATTGACGAAGCCTCCAAGGTTAAGGTTCGCGTTCCGGTTAAGCTCTCCGGTCTTCCGGTTGGCGTTAAGACCCAGGGCGGTACTTTCGCTCAGCAGAACCGCTACATCCAGCTCGCCGCTGTGCCGACCAAGATTCCGGCCGTGCTCGAAATGGACATCTCCGAATTCCCGGCTCCGACGACCTTCTACGCCAAGGACCTCAAGCTCGCTGACGGCATCGAACTCGCTTGCCAGCCGCGCACCGTGATCTTCACGATCTCTGCCAAGAGCGGTAAGAAGGCTGACGACGCTGCTGCTGATGCTGCTCCGGCTGCCGAAGCTAAGTAATTTGCGTTCATTCGCGCAAGATTTGACCCGTCTGCACGGCAGGCGGGTTATTTTTTATATTTAAACCCGCTTCCTACTTCCAACCTCCAACTTCCTACTATCACCATGTACATCATCGTCGGTCTCGGAAATCCTGGTACTCAGTACTCTAACACTCACCACAACGCGGGCTTTATGGCTGTCGAAAAATTGGCCGACCCGAACAAGGACTGGAAAAGCGAACACAAGGCGCTTACCATGAAGGTGAACATCGCGGGCGAGGAATGCCTGCTAGCTAAGCCGCAGACTTACATGAACTTGAGTGGCGAAGCGGTACAGGCTTTGATGACCTGGTACAAGGTGAAAACGGACCACCTGCTTGTGTTCAGCGACGACATTAATTTGGATGTAGGCCGTATCCGTTGCCGCAAGGACGGCAGTCACGGCGGCCAGAACGGGCTCCGCAACATCATCGAGCACGTGGGCGACAAGTTTCCGCGTATCCGCTTTGGCGTAGGCAAGTGCCCGCCGAAATTTGACCTCAGCAACTGGGTCTTGGCGAAGTTCTCTCCCGAAGACCGGCCGATTTTTG
The DNA here is from genome assembly GCF_900177705.1 of Fibrobacter sp. UWB15. NCBI lineage: Bacteria > Pseudomonadati > Fibrobacterota > Fibrobacteria > Fibrobacterales > Fibrobacteraceae > Fibrobacter > Fibrobacter sp. UWB15. The sequence goes on along the minus strand of NZ_FXBA01000012.1, from coordinate 42,509 downwards.
ATGAGGCCATCGCAAAAGTCCCTGCCCTTGTAGAATGCTACTTCAAGTTAGGCATCGAAAAGTGCATGGAACGCTATAACGGGAAGTAGGGCGACTTCTACGCTGCTCATCGCTAAAACGCTCTTTTTTACATATTTCTAGCGCTTTTGAACTAGGATTTGCGCGTGAAAATTACTATATTCTATGCGCAAAAGAGGTACTTTATGAAACTTTTGCCAGAAGCTTTGACGTTTGACGACGTCCTCCTTGTTCCCGCGGAATCTTCTGTTCTTCCGGCTCAGACCGATGTGAGCACTCAGCTCGCCCCGAATATCAAGCTGAACATTCCTATTATCAGTGCCGCTATGGATACCGTGACGACGGCTCCGCTCGCTATTTCCCTTGCTTTGCAGGGTGGTCTCGGCATTATCCACAAGAACATGTCTATCGAAGACCAGGCCGAAGAAGTCCGCAAGGTCAAGCGTTGGCAGTCCGGTATTGTGACCAACCCGGTAACGCTCGATGCCGACGAACCCGTTTCTGCAGCATTTGAACTCCGCGCCCGCAACAAGGTGAGCGGTTTCCCGATTCTTTCGAAGGGTAAGCTCGTGGGCATGCTCACTAGCCGCGACCTCCGCACCGTGAGCGACATGAACGCAAAGATCCGCACCGTGATGACCAAGAATCCGGTGACGGCAAGCCCGAAGGTGAGCCTTGCCAAGGCGAAGGAAATTCTCGCCGAAAAGCGCATTGAAAAGCTCCCGCTGGTGGATGCATCTGGTGCCTTGAAGGGCCTCATTACGATGACGGACATCTTGAAGCGCGAAAACAACCCGAACGCAAGCCTCGACAAGAACGGCCAGTTGCTCGTGGGTGCTGCTGTCAGCACTTCTGCCAATACGCTTGAACGCGTCGCCGCCCTCGTGGACGCCGGCGTCGACCTGTTGATTATCGATACGGCTCACGGCCACCACATCGGTGTGCGTAACATGGTGAAGACCGTTCGCAAAAAGTATCCGAAACTCACGATTTGCGCCGGTAACGTTTGCACGCCGGAAGCTGTCGAAGAACTCGCCAAGTGCGGTGCCAACATCGTCAAGGTGGGTATCGGTCCGGGTTCCATCTGCACGACTCGTATCGTGGCTGGTGTGGGTTACCCGCAGTTCTCCGCTGTTGTGGAATGCGGCAAGATGGCCCGCAAGGTCGGCGTGAAGATCATTGCCGACGGTGGCCTCAAGTTCTCTGGCGACATCGTGAAGGCTCTCGCTGCTGGCGGTCACGCCGTGATGGTGGGTTCGCTCTTTGCAGGTACCGAAGAAGCTCCGGGCGAAGTGATTCTCGCCGATGGCCGTAGCTACAAGAGCTACCGCGGCATGGGCTCTCTCGGCGCCATGAAGGCTGGCTCTGCGGACCGTTACTTCCAGGGTGGTGTTCAGGAACCGCGCAAGTTCGTTCCGGAAGGCATCGAAGGCCGTGTTCCGTACAAGGGACCGCTCCGCGACACCGTTTACCAGCTGATTGGCGGTATTCACTCTGCCATGGGTTATGCCGGTGCTGCTAACCTCGAAGAACTCTACAAGAAGGCAACCTTTGTCCGCATTACAGGCGCTGGCCTCCGCGAATCTCACCCGCATGACGTGACGATTACGAAGGAAGCCCCGAACTACAGGACGGGTGACTAGTTCCGCTTTCGATGAGCGTTTAGAAAATGCCTCCGGAGAAAATCCGGGGGCGTTTTGTTTGTGTTTTTTTTCAAAAGTTTATTTTTTTTCAAAATGAATATATATTTGTACTATGATGAGATTTTGTACAAAATTATTGCTTTTGATGAATTTTTCGCTTGCGATTCTTTGTGCATGCGGAGATGTTGTTGAAACTGAACCCAATTATTACAAGTGTAGCGACAATTCTAAAATCAGCGGATATGCGGCAGAATTTGGCAATTATAAAGTGGGTAAGACTATTCCGTACAAGCATTCGGACGGCTATCTGTTTTCGCTTGCTGTCATTGATAGAGATAACTATATCGATGATGTTTGCACTAAGCATTTGAATACTATTCTGGAATCGGCATATCCGATTTATACCATTTCGCTTTCAGCGGAAACGGCGACCTTCTACTACAATGAAGATGATAAATTGAATCAATCTATAACGGTGAAGTTCGGACAGTATATCTTTTCGCTCAGGAATCCCGAGAGACTAGAAAAAGAGTTGGCTTTGATTAATGCTGATGGCAAGGATTCTCTGGCCTATGTACGTGATTCGTCGTATATCGAAAAGATGGAGATAAATGGAGTCGCGTATGCCGATGTCGCTGTTGCCAAGGGGCGCAAATACGAACAGCCGTATAAGAACGATTATCAGACAAATACGGTTGAATCAAGTGCCAAGTTGTATTATCAGACAAAGAAGGGCATTTTGAAAATAGAGATGGAAGACGGTAGCTACATTGCAATCAATGAGGAGGACGACTAATGAAAAAGGTTCTTTTCCTTGCTTTTGTGGTGCTCCTTTGGGCCTGTGGCGATGATGAAAGTTCTTCGATGTCCAAAGATGTGCAGATGCTGCTCGATTCCAAGAATGGTTTTAGCGAAGATTCTGTCATCTATTTGGCAGATACGGTCAACTTTGTCGACAAGATAAATCAGCTTGTCGATTTCGGCACAAAAGATCAACCTGAGATGTACTATGCTGCCAAGGCGCTTACGTCTGGCATTGATGTGCAGCTCTATGTGGATCAGCAATTGAATGATGGTTCCATCGTTGTCCGTTGCAATCCGGCCCTGAATGAAAAAATCATTTTCGACAATCCCGTTTTCCCGGCGACAACAAAGAATGGCAATAAGCTGAGTTTCAAGGATTCCCTCAAAGTGGCTGATTCCACGTATTACGACATTATAGTGTTCAATGCAACAGACAGTTCGTATAACGTGTGCAACATCTCGGCGTTCTATTACGGCGTCCACGACGGCCTTGTCAGAGTCGTGAGTAAGAACGGTGTCACGTTGAATCGCGTTCCGGCGAAAGTCTATGAAGCGGCCGAAGACCGCAGAGCCAAAGAAAAGGCTATCGCTGATTCAATCGCCCAAGCTATTGCGGATTCTGTTGCTCAAGCTGTAGCTGATTCTATTGTCAAGGCGAATACTGTTGATAGCAGCGGTAGCGATGGAGACTCCATTGCTATCCCGCAGGAAGTTGTTGATCTTGCAGAATCCGTTGCCGAATGCATCCGGAAGGCGTATTCGGCGGGTTCGCTTTCTGCAATTAAAGATTGCGAGATTTAGAATCAATCTTTTAGAACGGGAATGTGACGCCGATACCGAGGGGCAATACGATCTTGTTGTTGTCGAGCTTGCCGTGGTCTGTGTTTAGGTGCGTATAGTAACCGCCGTCTCCGGCGAAGAACTCGAAACCACCCTCCACGTAGGCGCCGAAATGCTTCATGAACAGCACTTCCGCACCGATACCCAGCACGACACGCCAGTAGTTCACCGTCTCGGTGTATAGCTTGTAGACGCCCGCACCGATGTCGCGGTCCCTGTCGTATTCGCCGTGGATCCAGTCGGAAGTCAGGAACATGTAGAAGTAGCGGGCTTCCATGGGATAGTATATGAGCGAGATGCCGGCCTGGAAAATCTCGACCGTGTAGTCGGTAAAGTGTACGCCCACGTTGAAGATTTCCTGCGCAACGACGTATTCGAGCGAAACAAGGCCGCGGCTCGGGGACTGGATACCCGCGGTGACGACGAACGTGTAGACGGGAGCATCCTTACCGTAGACCATACGTTTAGACGAAGACGATGTTTCATCACCGATGAGTACGAGGCCTCCTCCGGAAGAGGATGATTCTTCTTCGGCGGAAGAGGGCGATTCTATGGACGATGACGATTCAATTGTCGCAGCTTCGGTTTCGGCATCGGGAGCAAATCGCTGTTCCATGATCGAAGCGAAGGCGTCTTCCGAAGAAGACGACTCGACTGCCGATGATGACTCAATTGCCGATGAATCGGACTCCTGCGCGAACGAAAGCGGCGCGAGGAGCGCGACGGCGAATGAGATTGCCTTGAGGAACGTCTTCATTATTTGTTTAAAGCTTCGGTAGCTGCAGCGACGCTGAGCAGGTCGGCTTCCATAAACGGCTTGCCGATCCACTGGAGACCCACGGGAAGTCCGCCGGCCATGCCGCACGGCACGCTTACGCCCGGGAGGCCCGAAAGGTTCAGGCTTACGGTGTAGATGTCGCTGAGGTAAACGGCCATCGGGTCGGATTCGTTCATGCCGCACTTGAGCGGGAGCCCCGGCATCGTGGGGCTTGCGATCACGTCGCAGCTTTCGAATGCCTTGTTGAAGTCGTCGGTAATCAGGCGACGGACCTTCTGGGCCTGCACGTAGTAGGCGTCGTAGAAACCTGCGGAAAGAACGTAGCTTCCGAGGAGAATGCGGCGCTGGACTTCCTTGCCGAAACCTTCGCTGCGGGACTTGGCGTACAGGTCAAAGAGCTTGCGGGCTTTTTTGCTGCGGTAGCCGTAGCGAACGCCGTCGTAGCGTGAAAGGTTCGAACTTGCTTCGGCGGTAGCGATGATGTAGTAGCTAGAAACAGCGTAGCTGATGTGCGGAAGGCTGATTTCCTTGAGGGTAGCGCCTTCGGCTTCGAGTTTCTTCAGCATGCCTTCGATAGCGGCCTTGCATTCGGCATCGAGACCTTCGCCGAAGTATTCCTTCGGGACGCCGATCACCTTGCCCTTGACGCCGGCGTCGAGTTTAGCGGTAAAGTCTTCGGTCGGGCGAGTGCTGGTGGTGTTGTCGTGGGGGTCGATGCCGCAGATAGCACCGAGGAGCGTTGCCGTATCCTTGACGGTTGCACCGAAGGGGCCGATCTGGTCCAAGGAGCTAGCGTAAGCCAAGAGGCCGTAACGGGAGACGCGGCCGTAGGTGGGCTTCAAGCCCACAACGCCTGTGCAGGCGGCGGGCTGACGAATGGAACCGCCGGTGTCGGAGCCGAGCGCACAGGCGACCGTGCCACTGGCCACGGCTACGGCCGAACCGCCACTGGAGCCACCCGGAACGCGGGATTCATCGAGCGGGTTCACGACCTTACCGAAGTAGGAGGTTTCGTTGCTCGAACCCATGGCGAATTCGTCCATGTTGGTCTTACCCACGATGATTGCACCGGCGGCTTCGAGTTTTTCGATTGCGGTCGCGGTGTAGGGGGCGACAAAGTTTTCAAGAATCTTGGAGGCGGCGGTCGTGCGCGTGCCTTCAATGCACATATTGTCCTTCACGGCGACGGGAATGCCGTCGAGGGCGCCCAAAGTTTTACCTTCGGCACGGCGCTTGTCGGATTCGGCAGCCTTCTGCAGGGCGCGTTCGTTCAACACGCTAATATAAGCATTCAAATTCTTGGTAGATTCAATCTTTGCGAGGGATTCTTCGGCAAGTGCCACTGCAGTCTTGCTGCCGTTTGCGAGCTTGCCACTCAATTCTTGGATGGTCTCCATTACTTTCCTCCGGACCATTTCATGATGTAGATACCGAGTATCATGCCTATGATGCTTACCACGTTCAGCTTGACGCTAAAACCGAAGGCAAACTTGACGAGGTACAGGTCAAGGATGACCGGCTCGGGTCTGTCGAGAAAACCGATGTTGAAGTTGAAGGATGAAACGAAGAAGTTGTGGACGACATTATTGAAGCCACCTGCGTTCATCAGTTCGCCAAGCTGACCAAAGAGCATACCGAGGCATTCGCCCAGGACACCGCCGATGATCAGGCCCAACACGATAAAAACCAGTAGACGACCAAAAGTATTATTTCGATTCATGGCTGTTAATATAGAAAATTAGACCGGTGCGGCGCTACTTAATGCTCCAGTCGATGGGTTCAAGTCCTTTGCTTTTTAAATATTCGTTTGCCTTACTAAAATGTTTACATCCGAAGAACCCGCGGTAAGCCGAAAGAGGACTCGGGTGGGGGGCTGTCAAAATCAGATGACCACGGTTTTTAGCCACGAGTTCCTGTTTTTTGATTGCAAAACTGCCCCAAAGCAAAAATACCAGGTTTTCGCGGATTTCGGAGAGTCGCTTGATGATGGTGTCTGTAAACTGTTGCCACCCGATTCCGGCATGGCTTGCTGCCATGTGGGCGCGGACCGTGAGGGAGGCGTTCAGCAACAGGATTCCCTGGTGAGCCCAGCTTTCCAGGTTTCCGTGCGGCGGCGGGTTAATGCCTAGATCATCGTGGAGTTCCTGGAAAATGTTGATGAGCGAAGGCGGCGGGTCGATTCCTACAGGGACCGAGAAACACAGCCCGTGGGCTTGGCCCGGATTGTGGTAGGGGTCTTGACCGATAATGACGGCCTTGACTTTATCGACAGGGCAAAAGTCGAGGGCCGCAAAAATCTGAGATCCCGGCGGATAAACCACATGGTGTTCCGCCTTTTCTTGCAAAAGTTTTTCTTTAATTTGTTTAAAATATGGCTGCTCGAATTGGTCTGCGAGCAGGTTGAGCCAGGATTCTTCGAGTTTAACGGACATTTGTTACCTTCTTCGCAAGTATTGCGACTTTTTCGCCGTATGCGCGGGTATAGAATAATATGGCAGATTCTTTGCCCTTGGGTTTTAAGCGCTTGATTTCGGCATCAGGGTCGAGTTTTACGCCGCGGAGTTTGAGAGTGATTTTGCCGATGTCGTGCTCTTTAAGCATGGCGCGGACGGCACCCGTTGCAATTTCGACGTGGGCGAGGACTTCGTAGCAAGAAAATCCTGGTGCAGGAAGTGAATTTTCGCTAGTCACGTAGGCGATACCCTCTGAAATCAGGCGGGCGTTTGCATCGCAAGCGAGGGCTGCCGCATTGAAAAGGTGACTGCGTATAAGCACGGGCGAGGGTTCCGAAAGGTATTTGCCCAGTTCGCCCAGCGGAAGGTCGCTTTTGCTTGTGGCGGTGCGGTAGGTGCGATCTTTTCCTTCGAGGGAGTCGTTTTTGTCCAGTTTTTCTTGAAGGTCGTCGTCCAGCGTTTCGTCGGCGTGGTTGCGGGGGCGGCTCCATTCAGCGAGGACTTCGCCCGATTTGTCCACGATAACGGCCCGGACTGTGTCAGGATTCTTGGCGAGTTCGCCGAAAAGCACCAGGCATTCGCGGCAGTCGCTGTGACCGCCTATATATATAATCTCGGTGCCGTCGGGGATTTCTGCTGGCGGGTAGCCGGGCGGGAGCTTGGCCATGCCGCCCTTGTAATGCCTACTGATGTCTACGACTTCTTCGAGTGAGGGGGTCAGATTGCGCAGGTCCCGCTGGTTTTCGCCTTCCAAGGCGCGACGGGCCGGGTCAATCGTAAAAAAGTCCGCTTTGAGGCTGCCTGTGTAATCGTTTTCGCGGGCGACTTCGCGAACGTCGGCGCATCGCGTATCAGCATCTTTGCCGAAGGCTTGCAGGTTGTAGCGGTACATTGCCAGGCGGTTTTCGTCCAGGTCAACGCCAGTCACTTTAAGGCTGGCGGGTAAAAAGAAACTGTCGCCGCCCATGCCGCAACATAAATCATTAACGGATCCTTCGCTTGGCCAGAGGTTTGCCTTCCAGCGGCCGATATCTTGGGCTGTACTTTGCTCCAGGGCTAGCTTGTCGCAGAGCAGGAATTTTTCTTTTCGCTTCGATTCGACAAAAAACTTTTCACGGAACTTGGGAACTAGTGCCATGTAATCCATGATGGCGGCCCGTTCTTCATTGCTGTAGCCGTCTTTGTTCAGACGGGTCGATACCTGAAGAGCATCCATTTTGCGGACAATGGCTTCTTTGATAAAACCCAAGGCCTTGTCAGATGTGAGCAGTTCCCAAATGTTCATATTTATATCGAAAGGATTCTTTTAAGCAAAGATAATTTTATTTGCATTAGTTATATTAGAGCCATGACGAATTCCTTGGATTTTATCGGTGATGTTCATGGACATTGTGATGAACTGCGAGCCCTGTTAAAGAAGTTGGGTTACGTGGAATCGAATGGCGCCTACCGTTATCCCGGGAATGAACGTACGGTAGTGTTTCTGGGCGATTATGTGGATCGCGGCTCCAAGGTGCGTGAAACGCTGAACTTGGTGCGTGCAATGCGGGAGGCAGGAACTGCTGTTGCCCTCATGGGAAACCACGAATTCAATATGCTTTCGTTCTGGCAAAAGAATGGTGCTGGTGGCGGGCATTTTCTGCATCGTTTTAAAGACGGCTTTTTGCGAGAGCACAGCTTTAATAAGGTGGCAATCCATTCGCGGACTGTATCTTCTTTTGTGGGTCGTAAGCAAGAGTTTCTGGATGCTCTTGAATTTGCAAAAACATTGCCGTTCTATCTAGAGACAGATTCGTTCAGGGCCCAGCATGCCTGCTTTGACGGGGCTGCCGTCGAGGCTTTAAGGCGTGAAAATATTACCTGCTTTGCCGATGGCGATTTCGACAAATTGATTGCTCGCGCCAACGACGAGGATTTTGAATACGAAGACAGCCTTTTTGTGCCTGTGAGTACGCTTTTAAAGGGCCCCGAAATGCCCTTGCCCGTAGGCGAATACTTTACCGATGCCGAGGGGGTACGCCGTGTCAAGACACGTATCGCCTGGTGGGTGAATCCGGCAAAGGCAAGCTTCGGCGAGCTGAGTTTCCAGCCCGGAGTTTCGATGGATGTGCAGGCGGAAGTCTTGCCGCAAGTACGTCGGCGGAATTATTATGGCGAAAACGAACGCCCTGTGTTCTTTGGACATTATTGGTTAACGGGGCTTCCAAAGTTGATTCGCGATAACGTTTGCTGCTTGGATTTTAGCGTGGCTGGTTACCGCGGAAATGGGCGGCTTGTGGCTTACCGCTTTGATGGTGAGCAGAAACTGGATGAAAGCAAGTTTGTGTGGGTGGAGGCTGTCTAGACGAAACCCTTATTCAAAAAATTGGCATCGCTGAGGGTGACGGCTACTGTCCTTGTCGCCTTTTTGGTGCTCACATTTTGGGGAACCCTGGCGCAGGCAAATGCGGAATCGGTCGGGCTTTCAGCGTCGGTTGCTATTGAGCGTTTTTTTGGCAGTTTCTTTATATGGGTGCTAGGCGTTGTTCCGTTGCCCGCGTTCAAGAGTGTTGCGGTTGTTGCGTGCGTGAACCTTGTTGCGAGTATGTTTTTCCGGATGCCCCGCGGTTGGAAAAACGCGGGACTTTGGCTTATGCATGTTGCCTTGCTCGTGTTGCTCGCGGGTGGCGTTGCCGGGAATGAAATCAAGCGGGAGTACAATGGTTTCGAGGTAATTACCTTGAATTCTGTCGAACGTCCTGATTCCAGTGCGACTGCGCAGAAGGTGAAGTTCTATGCGGCAGGCGATAGCTTGGGTGCAGAGCCCGTGAATCTAGATGAATCCGTGTTACTCACGGGTTGGCCCTACTATGTGCATTTTCGGGGTGACTTGCCTATGTCGAAAGACAAGGTCATCTCGATGTACAAGGTTTATTACGACCCGTTCCATTTCGTGCCTTATGCGTTCATGGTGCTGTTCCTGTTGGGGGCGGTGTTCCATTACGTGGTGAAGGTGCGTGGTGCGCGGAAGGGGACTGTTCCGGTGTTGGCGCTTGCTGCAGGCCTTGTTGCGATGGCGCCCGCCAATTCGCAGGCGTCGGCGCAACCGACGACCATCTGGGAAGGCCTGAAGGCGGATTCCCCTGTGCTGGTAGATTCTGCTATTCGTCCGTTTGATTCCTTTGCCCGCGGATTCCTGGACAATCTGAGCGGTCGCGTGACAATCAAGTTCCGCGGGGAGGTCCCATACTGCGAAAGGCTGGAGGTGCCAAAGCTTTCTGCCGGGGATGTCGTGCGTCTAATCCAGAACCATCCCGAGGGAGCGAAAAATCTTGAGCTATTCAAGGTGCTGCGTAGCGATGCGGCGCAGGCTTTGGATTTGTCCGAAGACCGCCGTTACGTGAGCTATGCGGAACTTTTCCGTTCCCGTGATTTGCTTCAACTTTATGCGAGCCGAGATGATAATCACCCGGCAACTCTCGAAATGCGGCGACTCTATTCGAACGTCCTGGAATACGAGGCAGTCGCGGCACGGACGGCGTTCTCGCCGGTCGGTGATGCAGAGGCGGGTGTGGATCCTGCGCGGATTTCGATGGAGGTGCTCTACCACAAGCTTAATCTGGCGCTATGGGCGTTCGTGGCGGCTTTTATCGCTTGCCTGCTTGCATCGCTGAATTTGATTTTCAAGTCGCGGAAAATGGATGTGGCGGCGAATGTGGCCTGTATCGCGACGGCGGGAATACTTGCGGTTCTGTTTACCTTGCGCACATACGTCGCCGTCCGTGTTCCGCTTTCTAGTTTGTACGAAATCGTGTTGCTCGTGGCTATGCTGTTGATGGCGTTTGAGGCGGGCGCGTTTATATTCTGCAAGCGCCGTACGTTCTCGCTCATGGTTCCCGTGACATTCATGGCGTCCCTCATGTTGTTTTTCGCGAAGTTCGTGCTGGAGCCGGGCGATACGTTCAGACCTATCCCTGCTGTACTGAATTCCTCGGTTTTCCTCACGGTTCACGTGTTCACGATTGCGCTTGGTTTTGCTGGGATGATCCTTTCTGGAGTCGTGGCGCATGTGGCACTGTTTCGCGCCTCTTCAGAAAAGAACAGCGCGAGTTCCCCGCTCAATTCGCTCCTGTACGGAACGCTTATCTTTGGCGCAGTCTTTACCGTTATAGGTACGCTCCTGGGTGGTGTGTGGGCTGATTTTGCCTGGGGACGCTTCTGGGGTTTTGACCCTAAGGAATGTGGAGCTTTGTTTGTGATTCTTTGGGCGATGCTTGAGCTTCATTTGCGTGCGGGCAAATTGGTGTCTCCCCGTGGCTTTGCGCTGATGAATTGCTTTAACGTAATTGTGACTTTCCTTTGCTGGTTCGGCGTGAACTTGCTCGGCGTGGGCTTGCACAGTTACGGATTCCAGAGTGGCTCCTTGACATGGCTTGCGCTGTTTGTTGGGATTGATTCGATGGTGATTGCGTATCTCGGCTTGCGAAAATCCTAGTCGCTCATCATTCTGCCAACTGCCCACTGCTAACTGCTTACGGCTCACAGCCAACTTTTTCTATCTTTCTTTCCATGCTTCAATGGGATACTCTGCTTTCTGCGACGCGTTACGGGCACCCTGCCGATTTGGACCCGAACCGTTCTGACTTTCACCGCGATTACGACCGCATTGTTTTTTCGACAGCGTTCAGGCGCCTTGGTCGCAAGACTCAGGTGCACCCGTTCTCGGTGAATGATCATGTGCATAGCCGCCTCACGCATAGCATCGAAGTGTCGAGTGTGGGCAGAAGCCTTGCCATTACGGTGTATCACCTGATTAAAAAGTATTTGCCCAAATACATTAACGAATACCATTTTGGAACGATTGTGCAGTCCGCGTGCTTGGCCCACGATATCGGCAATCCGCCTTTTGGCCACGCCGGTGAAGCGGCCATTCGTGAATGGTTCCGCAAAAACCGCAATTCTGCCCCAATGCGCGACCTGAATGATACCGAAATGGCTGATTTCGAAAACTTTGATGGCAATGCTCAAGGCCACCGTATTTTGAGCAAGCTGGAATACCATTTTTTGGACGGTGGTATGCGTTTGACTTATGCAACACTCGGTGCCATGATCAAGTATCCGCAGCTTGCCAAGTTCGGTTCGCCTACAAGCTTGTTTGCGACCGAAGCGGACCTTTACCGCGTTACGGCGTACACGCTTGGCATTCCCGAAGTAGAAACGGGCAAGTGGGTGCGCCATCCGCTGGTATACCTGATGGAAGCCGCCGACGATATTTGCTACAGCATTTTGGATGTAGAAGATGCCATTGAACTGGGTATTTTGAGCTACGGCGATGTGCGTGGCATGTTCAGCTACTTGTGCGGCCCCGATGTAGACATTGACCGCGAGTTCCAGGAGAATGGTCAGAATTTCCGCGACTTCTTGAGCAGTGTGCGTGGTCGCGCTATCCAGAACTTGATTGACGACGTGGCAGTAACATTTGTGAACCATTACGAAGAAATCATGGCGGGGGAGCGAGTGAAGCATTTGACGAATCTTTCCCGTTCCGATGTCATGGAAGGAATTCGCATTGCAAAGCGCTTGGGCGTGGAACGCATTTACCCGGACCGCCGCAAGACTGAACTCGAAGTCGGTAGTTACACCACGCTTGCCACCGTGCTCGATGCCTTTATCAACGGCGTTTACGATTTCCGCTTGAATGGCAACAATTCTTACCGCGCCGACCGCATTGTACGACTCATCGGTCAAGCGAAAATTGGCCAGAGTGTGACCGTTGCCGAAGCGTACCACCAGGTGCTCGACTTCGTGAGCGGCATGACAGATAACTACGCAACGTATCTGGCGCGTCAGATCGGCGGCCTTGCCATGGGTTACTAGTTCCCTATGGTTTGGCTGTTCGACTACGACTTGACCTTATACGGCGCCGAAGAACGGTGCGTGCTGAATTCCCTGGACCACCGCATTTCACTGTTTGTGCAGAAAACGGTCGGCTGCGATTTTGAAACGGCCCATAAGGTGCGTACCGATTACCTGGAACGGTTCGGAACGACGCTTGCTGGGCTGATGGCGATGCACGGTACCGATCCCGACGAATTTTTCGACTTCATCCATGAGCCGGAATACTTGATTTACCCCAAAAAGGCTCCTGAAAAACTGGCCCTGCTGAAAAGCCTGGAGGGTCCGCATTTCGTATTTACCAATGGCCGCCACGACTGGAGCGAGGCGGGTATGGCGCACATGGGAATTGATTCGGTTATTGATGGCGTGTTCGACTTGAAATTGCTCGGCTGGGAAGGAAAACCCCACGAAAGTGCTTACGACAAAATGGAAAAGTGGCTTGCGCAAAAGCTCCCTACCATGGGGTTAGAAATGCCCGAGAACAAACGCGACATTGTGTTGCTGGATGATGGTCTTCGCAACCTGGAACCTGCGCACCGCCGCGGCTGGACTACGGTTTTCGTGAATCCGACCACCGATAGCGCTCCCTATGTGGATTACCATATTCCGCATCTAATGAATTTGGCGGATTTAAAACTTTAATTTTTTGTATTTTATATGCGTATGAAAAAGATTTCTCTGTTTGCCTTGATTTGCCTTTTGGCGGTATCCTTTGCGCTGGCTATGCCTGAACCGGCAAAGCGTAACGGTTTTACCAATATGAACGTTACGACGGAGTATTCTGAACTTTTGAAAGAAAAGAATGCCCGCAACGATTCTTTGTTGCCGGCCCTCGATGGCGACAAGGCCTTTGCCGAAGTGTTGCGCTTGAATCCGAATTTCTGGAGTTTGGGTGGAGCCTTGGACAAAGAAGAATCGGTGGTGACCAAGCTCAATGCGAAAGTGATATTTATTGACGGTATTCGCGAAGATCCCTTCTGCGAAATCGACAAAAACACGGGCAGCACCGCGGGCGAATGGAATGTGCGGATTGGCGTGGACTTCGTGTCTGGCGGTTCCAATACGGTGCACATTCACGTGCAACAGTGCCTGGACTACGTGCGCGATCAGTTGGGTTACGCCATCAAGAAGGGCGACAAGGTGGTCTTTGTTCCGCCCAAGAAGGTGCTCGACAAAATCAAGGAAAGCGAAATTCCCGATGCCATTGATATTGACATGCAGCAGACGCTCTTGAAGGCGCACGAAGACGTGAACCTGACGGGTAAATGCCCCAACAATATTGAAGCGTACATCATTTTGATGGATGTCTACAAGCAGGTCAAGAATCAGAAAATGGACTTTGTGGTCATTAACGACCAGCTGAACAAAAAGCGCAACGGTGCTGGCCGCGTACAGAGCTGCGCCTTTAGCCGCGAATGGAACAAACGTTACCACGAAAGTGCAAGCTTTGAATGCGATATCGATAACGACCGTTGCACCTACCGCCAAGAAAACGACGGCAATTCCGAATGGTCCATCAACTACGACCAGGACCGCTTCGAATATATCAATAAAAAGTTCCTGTTCTTCAACAGGAATCCGAAAAGCATTCACAAGGGCGGCACCATGCTCGACCTTCGCTTGCTGCGCCTTTCGACGAATTTGTGGCTGGAAGCCTACCTGAACATGAAGGGTGACCCGGTGACGCTAGGCCTGATTATTGTGCCTGGCAACGGCAAATCGATCGAAGATTACGACGATGGCGCCGCAGACGAAGAAGACGGCACCATGTTCGAATAGGGGCTTTTTCTGCGTTTTTTTCGACATTTGGCTCCAATGAGGCTGATTTTTGAATAATCTAGTCAATTGGAGTTGCCGAAACGATTAATAATTATATATTTAGAACGTATAGAATTTATAAGGAGTTCCTATGAACAAGTTTATCAAGGCTTCTCTTGTTGCTGCTATGCTTGCAGCCCCGATTATGGCCGACGAAGAATTCGGCGGTATCGGTGTGACGATTTACCAGATTCGTGATGGCGTGAAGGTGGCCGAAGTGATTCCGGGTACCCCCGCTGCCGAAACCAAGCTCCAGGCGGGCGACGTGATTACCGCTGTTGACGGTGTGAGCCTCAAGGGTAACGATATTGAACAGTCCAAGTCGATGCTCCGCGGTACGGTGAACAAGCCGCTGGAAATCACTTACGTGAGCGAAGGCGAAACTTATACCGCAACCATCCGTCGTGCCCAGATTACCGTGAAGGATCTGGAAAGCGCCAAGGTGGAATCCTGGTACAACAAGGCTGAATTCAACGCTCAGGAACTTGAAACCTACGCAAGCGCAACTGAAAGCAACAACAAGCAGCTGGTTGCCGTGCTCCAACAAGGCTCGCTGGTTGCTTCTGACGCCAAGGTGCGCGCAACGAACTTGAACGGCATCTATGTTGAACGTGCCGACGAATTCGCTCCCAAGACTCCCAAGCAGCAGTTGAACAAGGCTTCGTCTTCTTCGTTGAAGGGCTTTACTCGTAAGGCCATTAGCTTTGACCTCAAGTCCGCCGGTACTGCAATCGTTACGATCTTGAATTCCGATGGTGCCGAAGTAGCAACGCTCCGTGCCGAAAATGCTCAGCCGGGCTTCAACACGCTCCGTTGGAATGGCGAAAACATTCCGAGTGGCCGTTACCTTGTTCGTATTGACCACAACGGTTCTGTGTCCGGCAAGAACGCCGTGCTGAAGTAATCGCGATTCTTTCGACGAAACTCTTTGAAAATCCTCCGTCTTCTAACGGGGGATTTTTCTAAATTATCGCCAACGTGATTTTATCTAGAACCCATCGTATTCTGTGGGCTTTTTTGGCATTATGGATTTTTGCCATCGCCACTCCGGCCGCCTTCGGCCAGGAGATGACTCGCTTTGAACTCGAAGAGCGTGTTCAGGAAGAAGAGGATACGACAGAGGTCGACTGGATGAACGACACGAC
The DNA here is from genome assembly GCF_900177705.1 of Fibrobacter sp. UWB15. NCBI lineage: Bacteria > Pseudomonadati > Fibrobacterota > Fibrobacteria > Fibrobacterales > Fibrobacteraceae > Fibrobacter > Fibrobacter sp. UWB15. The sequence goes on along the minus strand of NZ_FXBA01000012.1, from coordinate 27,133 downwards.
CGGTGTCGATACCATTGAATACCGCGCGGTGGACTTGGTTTACGATGTCGATAAATCGACCTTTAACCTGAATAACAGTGCCCAGCTCAAGTATCGTTCGGCTACTCTGGATGCCGACACGATTCTGTTTGACCAGGAAAACAGCATCTTGGCGGCAACGGGTGACCCGGTACTCCGCGAAACCAAGAACCCCTCGCTTTCGGGAATGCGGCTCAAGTACAATATGAAAAACCGCATCGGTGAAATTTATTACGCTACGACTTATCAAGATAACCAGCAACTGAACGGCATGGAGGTGCGCAGGCTTCCTGATCAACGAATTCAGATTGCTCGTGGCGATTTCAGTACCTGTAACGATTCTACGCACCAGCATTTTTATTTCTACGGACGTCGCATGGTGGTGAAGCCCAAGGAAACCATTACGGCGCGCCCTGTGGTGCTGAATATTGCCGATGTGCCTGTGGCGGTGCTGCCTATGATTGTTGCCCCCTTGAAGAGTGGACGTAAGTCGGGTCTTTTGACTCCGAAGTTCGGCGGCGACCAGAAGCAGGGTTACTACATGAGTAACCTCGGCTTCTATTACGCGGCAAACGATTACTGGGATGCAACGGTCAAGGGCGACATTATCGAAGGTGACGAGGCTCGGTTCGAACGTTCCACCTTGACAGGCGAAGTGCGATACAAGAAACGTTACGTGCTCGATGGAAACTTGTCGTATACGGCATACCTCGAAGAATTCGATATGGCGAACAGCGGCTACGATATTCGCTTTACGCACAACCAGAACTTGACTCCCGACGGCAAGCAAACTTTGAGCGGTTCAGGCTCGTTCGTCAGTAGCCAGAGCATTCGTAAGGATAAAGCTCTCGATGCAGAAACGATCTTGAACCAGCAGGCGAATGCGCAGTTGACTTACTCGGGCCGATTCGGGACGAACAAGAGCCTTACGGTGAAGGCCCGCCAGAACCACAACTTGGTGACGGACATGATGGAACGCGAAATTCCGGACGTGCAGTACCGTATGAGCGGCCAGCTGTTTACCTTCGAACTAGATGAAGATGAAGAAGCTTTCGAAGACGGTTCCTTCATTAGTTACCTGGAAAAGTTCAACTACAACTTTAACAACCGCTTCAACTATTACACCAAGCGTGCCCGCGACACGGTGAATGCGGTAGATACGACCGCGGAATACGTGGGTTACACGGGTACCTACTCCTTGGATTATTCCACCTCGATTTTCGATGTCATCAACTTGACGCCGCGAGCAAGCTTTACGGGCTACTGGACGGGAACCGGCTGGATCAATCCCGAAGATTCCCTCAAGTACCGCAAGCGTTACATGAGCCTTGACCCTGAACATGACGAATATGGTCAAGTCGCATACAACCACAACTATAGCATTACCGCAGATACAAAACTCTATGGTATCTGGGTTCCTGAAATTGGTCGCTTCACAGGTGCACGACACGTGCTTTCTCCGAGCGTCTCTTACACCTACGCTCCTGAAATCGATACGGTGAAAAAGTTCGCGCCGCATCCACTGCTGGGACAGACGCCATATCAGATCAAGCAGAAAACGGTGGGTTTCGGACTCAACAATGACTTTGATATCAAGTACCTGAAGGTGGTTGGCCATGCTGCCGATACGACCAAGGGCGAAGAGGGCCGCGCGGTAGAAGACCAGTACGGCACCAGGCGTCTTTTGACGACTCGCCATAATGTGTCCTATAACTTTGCCGCCGATTCCCTGCAGTTCTCGGACATTACGTCCTCGTTCGGTTTCCAGATTCTGCCCGATTATCTTTTTACCATCAATACGCGTCACAGTGTTTACCATAAGTTCACCGAGAATCCAAACAAGGTGCAGGTTCCTGAACTCACGTACTGGGGCTACGATTTTTCGAAACGCTTTAATTGGAGTGGCGATTTTAATGGAGGTTTGCCTTCGCAGATGGGCAAGTACGAAATGCTCCGGTGGACGTTCGGCTTTGACTACAGTTACAGCTTTAGCAGCACTCGCGTGGCTCGTGACTTGTTCCAGGACCGCGTGACTCATTCTACGGGAATCAGTGCGAGTTTGCAACCCACCAAGAACTGGGAAATGACTTACAGCACTCGTTACAACTATAACGAAGGACGTTTCGTGACGCACAGCTTTACTTTTAACCGTGTACTGCATTGCTGGCAACTTGACTTTAGTTGGACGCCCACAGGGCCCGCCGCCGGTTGGAGTTTCTCGATTTACGTGAGGGATTTGCCCGATATCAAGCTGAATGCGGGCAGTACGGAGACGAATTAGCGATGAGGGCGCACCTGCGGTGCTTTGAGCAGTGTAAAAAAGGATGCTATCATGGGAAAAACGAAAGTGATTTTGGCGAGTGGGTCGCCGAGGCGCAGAGAAATTCTGCAGCTGATTGGCGTTGATTTTGAAGTGGTGGTTTCGAACGAAGAAGAAAAGCCGACGGCCAAGGATCCGCTGGAATTCCCGAAAGAAAATGCTTCTATCAAGGCGCTTGCCGTTTCGCGCAAGATGCCTTCCGAAATTGTGCTGGGCTTTGACACTTTGGTTTTCTTGGACGGCAAGCCTCTGGGCAAGCCCCGTACCGAGGCAGAAGCTTTGGAAATGCTTACAAAGCTTAACGGAAGATCGCACAAAGTAATAACCGGCGTGGCCATTGCCCATGGCGGACAAATTATCAAAGCGGAATGTGAAGAAACTGAGGTCGTTTTTAGAAACTGCTCCAAACAAGAGCTTGAAAATTATGTAAATTCTAAGGACCCGATGGATAAGGCTGGCGCTTACGGAATTCAGACCGGTGGTGCAAGGCTTATCAAGGAAATTCGGGGGTGCTATTACAACGTGGTGGGTTTGCCGGTGGCACGGATGCTCGGGATGTTGGAAGATTTGAAGGTAGAGGTATAATGTCTATTCAGCCAGAAGAAATGCTGCCCGAAGAGAAGTTGGGTGACTTTATTGCAAGAGTCCGCGCCGCTCGCGGAATGACTATTGAACAACTTTCTGATGAAATCAAGCTTGGTGTTTCCTATGTGAAGGCTATTGAAGCCAGTGATTGGAGAGCTTTCCCGGTTGCCGCTTATGTGCGCGGTTACCTGCGTTCTATTGGCCATAAGCTCAATATGGACGTGGAACAGATGCTTAGGGCCTATAGCGCCGAATGTGGCGGCCCCTCTAGGCCTGTTTTCGAAACAAGGGCTTCTGAGAAAATCAAACTTTCTCCCTTGAAAGAAGATGAAATCAAGAAGAAAAGCTACGCCGTTCCGGTCGTTATTGTTTTTCTCGTACTGGCATTCCTAGTCGCTTCTCATTTCCTGGATTTGGAATCCATCGCTATGAAGCAGGCTCAGGATTCCCAGCCGGCTGAAAAGACTCCGGTGGCTCAGGAAGAATCTGTTGGTACTCAGGAAATTCCCGATGGCGCTGAAGCGGTTCCGGTAGATTCCATGGCTGTGGATTCTACGGCTGCAAAGGATTCCTCGGCGAAGGATTCTTCTGCGAAGAAGGCTGACGCTACGGTTAGCCAGGCTGTTGTCGACGAAGCGGTAAAGAAATCCGATTTGCCCGCTTCTGCAACGATTTTCATTTCGTCTGAATCCAAGAAGGAAGAAAAGGTTGCAGAAAAAGAAGCTCCGAAAACCAACAAGACGAATTTTGTGTTGATCGGTTCCGGCGAATCTCTTTCTTGGGTCGGTCTCAAGCGTCGTGAAGATGCAAACGAATTCCTGAAGGAAGCGAATATTTCTAGAGCCGGAGTCCGCATGGTTTATAATACGAACGACACCCTTTGCGTGACCATTGGCGATCCGACGGCAATTGCCAAGATGCTTTTGAACGGCGTGGAAACTCCGCTGCCCGAAATGAAGTTTGGCCGCGTGACGCGCTTCCGCGTGTACGGTGGCAGAATCGTAAAGTAAGGGCTCCATATGCGTAGCACAAATCTCACTCGCAAGACTGGCGAAACCGATATCGCTCTTTCTCTTAACCTGGATGACTCCACTCCGGGCAAGATTGATTCTGGTAACGGCTTTCTGGATCATATGCTTAATTTGTTCCAAATTCATGGCGGAATCCACCTGGATTTGACTTGCAAGGGTGATATCCATGTGGATATGCACCATAGTATGGAAGACATTGCCATTGTGCTTGGCCAGGCTTTTGTAGAATGCCTCGGCGACAAGAAAGGTATCGAACGCTACGGATTCTACTTTGTGCCGATGGACGAGGCTTTGAGCCGTGTTTGCATCGACTTTAGCAACCGCATTGGTTTTGTGTGGAACGTGAAGCTGCCGGCTGCTATGGCAGGCGGAATCGAAGCTTCGATGTTCGAACACTTCTTCAAGAGCCTTTGTGAAAACGCCCGCATGAACTTGCACGTGGAACTGTTCTACGGCAATGACAATCACCATTGCCTGGAATCGATTTTCAAGGCTTTCGCTCGCGCCGTGGCGATGGCGATTGCCCCGAGCCGCACGGTGAAGGGCATTCCGAGCAGCAAGGGCGTGCTTTAGTTCCGTTTTTGCATATTGGCTTTTGCGTCGAATTCAACTAAAAAACGCTCCTGAAATCAGGAGCGTTTCTCATATTTTGAACTTGTCCGGCTTACTAATTTTTGATGCAGCGCACATGGGCGTCAAAATCTTTTACGGAACGGCCTATAGCTTCGAACGTAACGCCTGTTTCCTCAGATATAGGAGTTGCCCAAAATTGGTAGGAGTGGTATCCGCTGATGCTGCCAGAGTATTGGATGCTAGATGCAAATACTGCGCCTATGCCGAATTCTCCGGTTGAATAGTATTTTGCCTTGTAATAGGGGAAGATGCTGAAACCGTAAGTGTCGTACCCCCAGAAACTGACGGAGTCTTGGGCTCCGTTGATACGTCTGAACGATTTCCTAGCAACCAAATTATGGGGGAATTCGTTCCCGCGGGCGCTTTTTGCAAATGCGATCAAGGTATTCCATTCCGTGGAGTCAGGAATATGCCAACCATTGGGACAAACGCCCTGTGCGGGCAAATTGACGCCGTAATAGTGTACCGTGACTGTCGGCTTGCTTATTTCGAGTAATTGCGTGAAATAGTATTGCCTTCCGTACAGGTCGCAGTTTTCTTCTAAGTCGTCTTGGCAGTATCCGCCGAAATTTCCGTCGTAGTTCAGGTTTTCTGCCATCCAGGTCTGTTCGCCGATTTTAACGGTTCTGTAGAAATGATTGTCTCGTTCGTCGATTAACAGACCGTAATCAATCCGCTCTTTCATATCGTCCCAGAGGGGCTTGTGATAGATGTTGCTGCTGTCGAGAACTTCGCCTTCGCCCTTAATGCAGCGGACTGAGTATCCGTTTCGCTTGTCCTTGGTGGGTGAACGGTACATGACTCGTGTGATAATTGCAAAGACATCGGCCGTTTCGTAGGAAATGTCGCTAGCGGCCCAGAAACCTGTGATGTTCAGACTGTCGGTAAAAGTGGGGGTGCGGTGCTCTAAATATCCTGAACCGACGGCGAAAAATCCTACCTCGTTTGTGCCTACGGTACCGTTTTCCCAACTATAGGGGGCGCGCAGTTTTTCGTAGGCATTCGTGTTGCCACTTAATTTTTGCAGGACCTCGAAATCTTTTGTGGTGGGCAGGTGCCAACCTTCGGGACAAATCCCTTGAACAGGGGCGTCTGGCCGCTTGCGCCAAAGGCGTTCAGTGTTGTATTTCTCGTCTACGTTCATGGCGCCACTCCAAGTATAGAGGGCTCCGTAATCGGCACATCTGTCGTCATGGTTGTTGTAGCACCAGTCGTTGATATGGTTCAACGAATCGAATCCCTTGCGGTAGCGCAAATTTTCGGCCATCCAGACTTGCTCGCCAATGGTGATGTACTTGTAAGACTGAGAATCTCTTGCATCAACAAAGCTTGGCAGTGAATCGAAATTGATAACGACGCGTTCGCTGCTAGAAGATTCCGGTGCCTCGGCTGCAGAGGACTCCGGTGCTTCGGATGAAGATTCCGGTTCTTTCGACGAAGATTCAGGGAGAGCGTCAGAAGATGACTCGATTGTCGAAGCCTCCCTGGAGGATGACGATTCTATAGCTGTTTCGGAAGATGACGAAATCTCCTGGTCGTTGGGTGAGTCTTGCCCGAGGTCTACTTTTTGTACCATGGTGTCTTCATTGGAACAAGCGAATAGGGCCAACAGTAGGGACAATAAATAGATCTTTTTCATGTTCTCTCCTTTAAAATGTCAATACCCCCTAGAGCTTAGGAACGCGGACTTTGTCGCCTGCGTTCAAGTGCTCTAGCATGACTCCGGCGTTTACGGATTGCAGGGCCGAAAGCACGTAAAAGCGGGGGAGTCCTTGGACTCCGGCGCCGTAGGTACGCTTTAACAGCTTGAACAGGTCGTCGCCGTCGTTTGCGGTGACGGTCTTGTACAGGCTTGCGTTAGAGGGGTCGGACTGCAACTTGGAAAGCGCTGTCGCGAACCGGTCTGCAAAAAGTTCGGCGGAATTGTCGGCCTTGGGGGTGTTTGCCTGTTTTGCCCCCGCGGACTTGCCTGCGTGGTTCGCCTTCGGGGTAGCGTCTTTTTTGCCCGTGACAGAGCCCGGCAGCTTGAAAACGGGGGCTTCAAACACGTTCATGTTGATTTTGGCTTCGGTGTCTGCGCCCTTTTTAATGGGTTCTAGGGCCAAAATCGAGTCGAGGGAGGCAATGTAGGAACTGTCTGGCCATTCCGTGAGCGGCATTTTCTGGTCGGTTACGATGATTTTTGCCATGGGAGCGTCGTTCCCGCAGGCCATGAAAAGCGAAGGGATAATTGTAAAAAATGCCACAGAAATTCTATTCATGTTCCCAAAAATACTATTTCCCTTGCCAAAATGGCGAAATTCTTCTAAATTTAGGCTCTCAAAATCTAACTACTTCATAGGAAGTTTAAAAATGAAAGAAGGTATCCACCCTAACTATCAACCGGTCGTGTTCGTCGATGCGAATACGGGTAAAGAATACATCACCCGCTCCACGAAGTCTTCCGCCGAAAAGAAGACTATCGATGGTGTTGAATATAGCGTAATTTCCTTGGAAATTACGGCTGATACCCATCCGTTCTGGACGGGCAAGCAGCATCGCGTGGATACGGCTGGCCGTATCGACCGCTTCAACAAGCGTTTTGCTGGCAACATCACTGGTGCAAAGCGTAAGACCCGCAAGGCTGCTCCTGCCAAGGCTGAAGACGCTGAATAATTACAGATAAATGAATGGCTCCCTTCGGAAAGAGGGGGCCTTTCTTCAAAAGGATTCAAATGAAAAAGCAACTCTTTATTGGTGCAGCCGCTCTCGTGGCTATGGCTATGACCGGTTGCCAGAAGACTGGCACTATCGAAGGTGTCGTCCTCGATCCGTTTACTGGCAAGGCTATTGAAATGCCGACCGTTTGGATGGATTCTACCATCTTCGGTACGCAGAACCCGAAGTACCCCTACAAGGGCGAACTTCAGCAGGGTAAGTTCAAGTTTGAAAAGGTTCCCGTTGGCGAATACCTGATCAAGGCCCGTCGTTCCAAGTACATTCTCGGCCAGCAGAAGATTGCTACCGACGAAAAGAACCCGAACCTCTCTGTGACTCTGTACGAATACAGCGACCAGATCAAGCCGGGTCTCTACAAGAGCGGTACGACCGAAGGTCCTGAAAAGATTGATAACCAGTGGGTTGTCTATTCTACAAGCTGCAGCGAATCCGTTGCCGGTTACCGTTTGACCATGCCGATTGCTACCGATGCCGCCAAGGTTCCGGGCAAGAAGGCTGACAAGAAGAAAAAGAAGAAGGCCGATAAGGGCGCAGCCAAGGTTTCTAGCCTCCCGGCTCCGTTGGCCGTGGACGTTGCACTCAACGTGTTCTACGTGAATGCAAGCTCCGTGACTTCTCCGCTAGTTGCGACTACCTACCCGGCTGTGGAAGGCAAGGTGGCTGACCATTCCGACTGCCAGGGCTTCGGCGCCGACGAAAAGACAGGTCTCTTTGTAGACAAGTCCAAGGGCACGACTCTGAATGTGGAATACAAGGCCGAAAACCTGTTCCAGGTGACTGGCACTCTTCCGTCTGGCAAGCAGATTCTTCAGCTCGCCCAGGATGGCAAGACTCTCCAGACCTACTACTTCCAGGTCAAGTAATTTTACGGTATAGGGCTTAGCCCAGTCTGTTGAATTTAGCGAAAGGCTCCGCTTTGCGGGGCCTTTTGCTGTATTGTGGGACAGTTTTTTGCCGCGCAAGGCCTAGTGTAAAGAATTCGTTTGTTGATTTTTCGGGGCATTTTGTATAGATTAGGAGCATGGGAATTCGATTGGGAAAATTTGGTCTAGCCTCTTTTACGACGCTATTTGCACTTGTCGTGAATGGTTGCGATAACGGATCTAACAATGCTGCGGAATATGACTACGAAGTCATAGATGATGAACGCGATTCATCTGCGGTAACTGTTCGCGATACGATTTATGATACCATTCATATGCCACCGTTTGATGAGGTCTTAGTTTATCCGCCCCAAGGCGGGGATACGCTTGCTTACCTGAGTTCTTCTACAGCGGATACTCCGAATTCATCGGCGCTTGAGGTCGATCCGGGTGCTTCTTCAGGAATGGAATCGTCACATTCCTCGGCTGTGGAACCGCCAAAATCGTCTTCGTCGAGAATTGTTCCCGATATGTCTTCGGATTCGAGGCCGCCGCGTTCTTCGTCTTCCAAGATGGAACCCCCTCCGGAATCTTCTTCTAGAATGGTGCCGCCCTCTTCTTCGAGCAAGGGGCCTGCGCTTGACTTTAGCTTCTATAACGGCGCGGATATTTCGACGGTGCAGGAATACGAGCGCTGGGGTACCAAGTTCTACGATGTCGACGGCTCCGAAAAAGACATCTTTACGCTCCTGAAAGACCACGGGTTCAATGCGATTCGCTTGAAGACTTTTGTGAGCCCGAAGGCGCAGTACGGTTATGCGGCGTCGGGCTGCGATCATGATGCCGAAAGTTATGCCGACAAGGACCACATTATCGCTTACGCCCAAAAAATCAAGGCAGCGGGCATGGCCTTCTTGCTCGACATTCATTACAGCGACAACTGGGCCGATCCAGGCAAGCAGATTATTCCCTCTCGCTGGCGCAACGTGAAAAGTTCCGATGCGATGGCGGATTCCGTATACAATTATACTTATGACTTGTTGAATTCCTTAAAGCAGGTGAATGCGACACCGGAGATGGTGCAAGTCGGAAACGAGACTACACCGGGCATTTTGATTCATGTGCCGAATAGCAAGACGGATTGCTGGGGCAACGGGGTAGACAAGGCATCTACTGCAATCAATGGTGATATGGGTACAAGTGCCGGCAAGGCCAATGCGGGCAAGTACTTTAAGGCGGGCATTCGCGCCGTCAAGGCGGTGTCGCAAAATATCAAGACGGTTCTTCATATCGAAAGCATTCGCAAGACGAGTACGGTCGACTGGTGGATGAATGAAATCTTCAAGAACCAGAAAGTTCCTGCCGACGTGATGGGATTTTCGGCGTATACCGCTTACGGTGACGACAAACCGGACAAGTGGAATAGTTTGTTCAGAAACTTGATTTCGACTTATCCGAATTTGGAATTCATTGTGGCCGAATACAACGGCGGCGAATCGGACAACACGTATTCATACGATGGCTCGCGCAAGAAGGCTGTAGATATGGTTCGCGGGCTAGACCGCTGGATTGGCGCCTTTTTCTGGGAACCTACTTTGAGTGGAGCCTGGGGGCCAGCGCTTTTTGACTGGGATGGCCCGAACATGAAGGCCAATAAGAAGGCTTTTGACGAGTACAAGGTGGAGTTTTAAGCGACACCATTGAGCCTTTTTTCTAAATTCAAAGTATGAATATTGAAGACTGGCGCAACCGTATTGATGAACTGAACGATGAACTGATTGCCCTTTTGAACAAGAGGGCGAGTTTTGCAGTGGAAATTGGTAAAATCAAGAAGCAAAAGGGACTTCCCGTGCTTGATGCTGCGCGCGAAGAGGCTGTTTTGAACGTGGTCGCCGAAAAGGCGAAAAAGGCGAATGGCCCCTTGCCTCCAGAATCGTTCAAGAACATTTTTAGAACCATTATTGACGAAACTTGCAAGGTAGAAGAATAATGCGGATCACCTTCGTTGGCTTTGGACTTTTGGCAAGTTCGGTAGCCGCTGCCATTAAGCAGGCTAAGTTGCCTACGGTGGTGCGTGCGGTGAGTAGCCCGGCCACACTTGCCCGTGCAAAGGAACTGGGGCTTGCCGATGAATTTTTCGGCTACGACGAAATCAAGGACTGGGTTCCCGGTTCCGATGTGATTTTGCTTTGCGCTCCGATTCTGCATATCCTTAAGACCATCGATGCTCTTTCGCAGATGGACTTGGCGGCTCTTGCGGGCCAGAACCAGATTTTGGTGAGCGATATCGGATCGACCAAGGTGGAAATTTGCAAGGCGGGCGCCAAGCTCCCGAAACCTTTCGTGTTTGTGGGTAGCCACCCGATGGCAGGCTCCGAAAAGCGTACGCTCGAATACAACGATCCCTCGATTTTTGAAAATGCCTACTGGTTCGTGTGCCCGCCTGAAGGTGTCGACGAATCGGTGTACAAGCCGCTCTTGAACTTGATTTCGTTCGTGGGCGCAAATGCCGTGGTGTTCCCGCCGGAACATCATGACCGCACCATGGCCTGGGTTTCGCACATGCCGCAGATGCTTTCGTCGACGCTGGCGGCGAGCATGCCGGAGCGCCTGGTGAAGCCTAACTACCAGCATTACGCAGGCCGTGCTTTTAGAGACATGACGCGCATTGCCGCCTCTGGCTGGAACATGTGGCACGATATCGCCGTCACTAACCGCGACCAGACGGTGCTTGCGCTTAAAGAAGTCCGCGCCGGAATCGACAAGACGGTCGAGGCCATGGAAAATTTGAAGGTGGTGTGCGACGGCAAACCCGCCGCTGATGATCATTCTGCCGAATTGGAAACCGTCTTTAAGGCCGGTAACGATGGCCGTGCCAGTCTGTTTGCGCCGGGCCGCAATGCCGCTGCCGCCTTCTCCGAAATTACGGTGCCCCTGAAAGATGTTCCGGGTGCGCTATTGCAGGTGATGCAGCCCCTAGCCGACAACAATTTGAACATTCGCGATATTGAACTGATGAAAGTCCGCGAAAATATTGCAGGCACGTTGCTGCTTGCGTTTAAGACCCCTGAAGAGGCCCGCCGTGCCATGCAGATTCTGTTGCAGCTTGGTTACGACGTAAAGGAACGCTAATGGAATTTGTTTTAAACCCCGACCGCGAACGCATGGAACTTGCGCTGGTAATGGCGCTGCTCGTGAATGGTCGTACCGTTTTTGAAGATTTCTCTTTTGCCGCAGGTGTAGAACCTTTTGCCGAGGCCCTCAAGGAATTTGGCCTGAATTATACGCAACAAGGCCACCAACTGGTGCTCGAAGGTAAGGGCTTTCAATACACGCTTCCGAGCATGCTCCCGATAGACTTGGGCGAAGCTCGTTGCGTGATGCTTTGGACGCTAGCTTCCAAGGATGTAGAGCAGATTTATACGTTTGCCGCCGAAAATGACGAAACGGGCATTGTGCAGGTGGCACGTGCCAAGGAACTTTTGCAGAAGTATTTCAAGGTAAAGCCTGTCGACGATGAACCGGCAAAGTTTACGTTTACCTTTGCGCCCGAAGAAATTGCAATTAAAAAGGATTCGCTGGGCAACGTAGCGACCGTGATGCGAAACCGCTTGCTTTTGCGCACGCTCATTCGTGGCGAATACCTGTCTTTTGAAGAAAAGGGCTCGGTTCACGATCAGTGGACCAAGATGCTCATGTACTTTGGTGTTTCGCTGAAGTATGAAACTCGCGGCATGGAACAGCTCACGGAACTGGAACGCCGCATGATGATGGCTCGCGGCCAGAAGATTGAACGCACTCAATTTACCGAGATTTCGGAAACGCCGGTGATTACGGGCCGCGACTACTATGTTCCGGGAGATACCACCGAAGCGATGGCCTTGGCGCTGCTTGCGACGATTGCTAGCATTCCCAAGAATACAGAAGTGGCTCTCAAGAATGTGGATTTGAACAGCTCCCGCGCGGGGGCGCTCACTTGCCTCAAGCGCATGGGCGGTAACTTTGAAACGGTGAGCCGCCGCGAACGTTTTGGCGATGTTTACGGCGATGTGATGGTTTATCCGCTCGCTTCGGGCAAGCGCTTGCAGGGCAGGCGCTTTTCGGAAGATACCATTGCGACGGGTATCGAGGAATACCCGTTCTTGGCGGTGGCCGCCTGCTTTGCCGAAGGCGAAACCATTTTGCGTATCCCCAAGGAACTGCGTAAAGAAATGCGCTCCACCAACGAAGCCTTGGCCGAGAACTTGCGCAAGACGGGCGCCGAAGTGGGCGTCTATGACGACGGCCTTGTGATTCGCGGGCTTGAAACGATTGTGAACGGAAGCGACTTTGACGGGGGAGAGTTGCCGCAGAATGGCCTTGCGCTTTCGGTGCTTTCGATTGCTCTTGAAAACGATGAACCGGTGGCGAATTCCGAATTGGTCGAAGCAACCTATCCGGGCTTATTGCAGAAGCTGAAACTTCTGCTGGAACAGGCCACGGCAAAGCCTGAAACGGAGGCGTCGTAGTGAACAAAGTCAAAAAATTCCAATTCCGCACGATTGGTATCGTGGGCTGGAAAGACAAGAATCCGGATTTGGCTCTCGCCCTCGATGTGATTTCGGGCTGGGCCGACGAACATCCGCAGGTGACGTTCTGCGTGTTGAACAATCTGAAGGATTTGGTGCGCAAGCCTATCAAGGTGGTCAAGGAAAATACGCTTTGCAAGTCCGACTTGTTGCTTGCCATTGGCGGTGACGGCACGGTGCTTTCGGCGGCGCACATGGCGCTCGGGCACGACACGCCCATTCTGGGCGTGAACGCGGGTCGAGTCGGGTTCTTGGCCGAGACCCGTGTCGAAGGCCTTTCGCAGACATTGGATAGCTTGCTTGCCGGCGACTTTTCGACCCGCGAGCGCATGATGATTGACGCGGTCGTTTACCATGGTAAAAAGCAAGTGGCAAAGCAGACGGTGCTAAACGAGGTTCACGTTCGTGCGCACGCGCCCGAGCGCATGGTGAACGTGAGCGTGGAATACAACGGAACAGCCTTGACCGATTACTGGGCCGATTCCGTGCTCGTTTCGACTCCGACGGGTTCTACCGCCTACAACCTGGCGGCTGGCGGCCCGATTATTCATCCGGCAACGCCCGCGGTGGTGCTGACTCCGGTGGCGGCGAGCAGTCTTTCGGTGCGCCCGCTGGTGCTTTCGCTTTCGTCCAAGAAACTCCAGATGAAGTCGGCTGTCGATGGCCCGCTGGACCTGGTGTTTGATGGCCGTACCACGATCGTCTTGAAACCGAACGACGTGCTGACTCTTGCCGAAAGCAAGTCGGTGACGACGTTTATTCGTTTGCGTCATACGGGATTTGTGGGTGCGCTTCGCGAAAAACTCGGCTGGACAGGAAAACCGAGGCAGGTCTAGAAAAGTGTTATTCTGAGCTATGCGAAACTAAGAACTTTAGTTCTAAAGTTGAGTTATCCTCTTTGTGGAGAAGTGCGTAGCACGGAGTCGAAGAATCTAAGGGAGCTATATGAAAAGATTGAAAATCGCATTTTTAGTTTGCTTTAGCATGTTGGCTTTCGCTGGTTGCGCAGGCCGCCAAGGTGGCGATGACGCTTCGGGCGATGCGAGCATGAAGGACGCTCCGTGTCAGGAGTGCGGCACCCGCGGCGATATCGAACTCAAGATTTCAAACGAAAAAACTTACCGCGAATGGAACAAGAAGGCTTATAGCCGCATGGATTCCTCGGCGGTGTGGGGCGTGTTCCCGGCGCTTTCGGTCAAGGCTGACCGCCCCGAAAAGTGCAAGTTCTGCCACAGCTACAGTGCAGACGCCCTGGATTTTGACCTAGCCCGCGTCGAAGATTCCCTGATGGTCAAAGCGTTCCCCAAGATGCGCCGCGAACTTATGCTTCCGGGCATGCGCCTGCCTGATGCCGATTCCGTATACGTCGATAGCCTTTCCAAGCTGCTTTTGAATTCAATCTTTGCCGACGGTAAAAAGTTGAGCGATATGAGTCCGTGGCTGGAACGCGATGGTGTTGAGCAGGATATTTCCCGCGAACTATCGAAGGATTTCAAGAACTTGCTGAACGCACTTGCAAGTCGCTACGAACTGCGTTACCTTTCGATTCCGGTGGTGCTGAATGTGCGCATGGATACCGATCTCGGCAAGAGTGGCGGCTACACTTGGCAGACGCTCTGGACGCTGTGGGATGCCCGCTACGGGGAACTTGTGTTCTTGGTGTATTCTGAATTTACCGCTGCCACTACGAGCCGTGTGGCGCCCGAAAAAGAATGGGCGGAACCTTTCGCGTCCCGCCTCTGGAAAATGCTTTCGACTGACTTAAGTAAGCTCGAAAATCATTAATTCTTAAATCCGCGAAATTAAATTCGCAAAATCATAAAATAAGCCCGCTTAAAGCGGGCTTCATTTTTATTTCTTCTTCTTTTTCTTCTTGTCTTTTGGCGGCGTGTAGTTACTGCCCACGGTACCGCCATTGTTTTGCTTGCGGGCCATGTCGCCGACCTTCTTGAACATTTCCTTCATGGTTTCGTACTGCTTGAGCACGGCGTTCACGCGGCCGATTTCAGTGCCGGAACCCTTGGCTACGCGAGCCTTGCGGCTGCCGTCCAAAATCTGCGGTTTCTTGCGTTCCTTGGGCGTCATGGAGCTGAGCACGGCTTCCACGTAAACTAGTTCCTTTTCATCAATCTGGTCGATGGGGAGCTTGTTCAGGCCCGGAATCAGGCTCAGAATATCTTTGATGCGGCCGAGCTTCTTGATGGTGCGCAGCTGGTTCAAGAAATCGTTCAGGTCGAAGGTGTTGTTGAGAATCTTCTTCTTCAGGTCCTTGGCGTCTTTTTCGTCGATGACCTGCTGGGCCTTTTCCACGAGGCTCACCACGTCGCCCATGCCGAGGATTCGGCTGGCCATACGGTCGGGGTGGAACAGTTCGATTTCGGGGAGCTTTTCGCCGACACCGATAAAGCAGATGGGCACGCCCGTCATCTTCTTGATGCTGAGCGCTGCACCGCCGCGGGTGTCGCCGTCCATCTTCGAAAGGCAAACGCCCGTAAAGTTCAGGCGGTTCCAGAAGGTCTCTGCCACGTTCACCGCTTCCTGACCGATCATGGCGTCGGCTACGAACAAAATTTCATCCGGGTGAACGGCGTCGCTGGCCTTTTCGAGTTCCTGCATCAACTCTTCGTCAATCTGCAAGCGGCCTGCGGTATCGTAAATCACTAAGTCAAAGCCGTTGTCCTTGGCGTACTGGTAACCGTGCTTGATGATTTCGACCGGATTGCCCTGGCCTTCGTCGTAAACGGGAATGCCAATCGACTTGCCGAGCACCTGCAACTGCTTGATAGCGGCGGGGCGGTACACGTCAGCGGCCACCAAAAGCGGCTTCCTCTTCTTTTTGCTGCGCATCCAGAGGGCGATTTTGCCGGCGAAGGTCGTCTTACCGGAACCCTGCAGGCCAACCATCATGATGCCGACCGGAGCCGGAGCGGAAAGGTTGATTTCCTTGGTTTCGCCACCCATCACGGCCACAAGTTCGTCGTGGATGATTTTCACAATCTGCTGACCGGGAGTCACCGAGGAAAGCACTTCGGAGCCCATGGCCTTTTCCTTGACGGCCTTAACGAAGTCGCGGGTCACGTTGAAGTTCACGTCGGCTTCGAGGAATGCGCGGCGCACTTCGCGCAGCGATTCGGCGACGTTTTCTTCGGTGAGCTTGCCCTGCCCGCGCAGGTTCTTGAGAGTAGATTCTAGAGAGTCAGTCAGCTGTGAAAACATAGTGGGTCAAATATAGTAATTTCTTGCTTGGACTTTGAATTTGAGGTAAGTCGTTTGCTCACGATAAAATGAACTTGTTATAGGAAAAAGCTATCAATTGCCATGAAAAAATAGTATTGGACGTAAACCTCCGTAAAATCTAATATTGAGCCCGATTTAAAACGAATACAAACGGAGGCTTCAATGACAATTCATAATAATTTTGCTTTATTCTCGGCAGCAATTCTTGCTTCTACACTTTTCTTTGCCGCCTGCTCTGATGATTCTAGTAGCGCCCCCGAAGAAAAATCTTCTCACGAAGAAGAAACTTCCCACGAAGAGCACCATGGCCATCATATGGACGAACCTAGTGAAGGCGACCTGACGCTTGGAGATGAAGATATTCAAGATGGATTCATTTTCTTGCAAGATACAACAATCAATGGGGTGCTGACGGTTTCTACGACAACGCCAGGTGCAACGGTCCTAAAGAATGTCAAGGTGACCGGAAATTTGCTCATCAAGCGTTCTGGCCGTGTCGATTTTTCTGGAAGTGCCGATGTTGTTCATGTGGGGAGCAGCAATACGGATGTCTATGCCTTTGAAGATGAAGCTCAGGTGAACGGGCATCATTTTATGGGCAAGAACAATACCTTTACGACAAAGAGCTTTGCCGAATACCAGAATGTCGACTGGACAGAAAAATCGGTTGACCTTGCAACGGGAATACATTTGGCCTATACAGTGACGGGTGATGAAAAGGGAACTCCGGTCGTATTGATTCACGGACTTACCGATGGTCGAGTTTCTTGGTCGCAGGTGGCACCGTCGCTTGCCAAAAAAGGCTATCGCGTTTATGTACCCGAATACCGCGGCAACGGAAAAACGGACAAGCCGATTGATGAATCTTCGTATTCTGTCGCTGAACTTGCAAGCGATATAGCAGCCTTTGTCGAAAAACTTGGCCTGAAAAAAGTTCACATTGTGGGACATTCGCTTGGAGCCTTTATTGCTCAGGAATTATCCATCACGAACGCAGAAATTGTTTCTTCAATCACCTTGATTGGTTCAGGTGCTTCGGTTGACGAGAAGAATGCCACGCTGGATTGGCTTGTGAACGGTACCGATGACGAATCGTTCGATGGCATTTATGCATACGATTCGACCCAGAAACTCCCCGAGAGCTTTATTCAGGCGTGGGGCTACAGCACGAATCCGGATAAGGGTTTTCAGGCCGCCAATCTGGAACACCTGAAACAAGTTCCCTACTATGTGTGGAAATACCTGGTCAAGAATCTTTTGAAAATAGATAATACCAAGCGTCTTTCTTCGATTGCGACCGATGTTCAAATCATATGGGGTACTAAAGATGCCTTGTTCGACAGCGAATCTCAGAAAACCTTGCAAAAGGGACTTTCTGGAGCAAAAAGTGTTGTGTTCCACGAAGTTGAAGGTGCCGACCATAATACCCATTGGGGCTCTGCCGAAGACGTGAAAACGGTAACGGGTTATATCGATGAATTTATTAAGAGTTTGAAAAAGTAATCTTGTAAGTGATGGGTGCCAGAATTTATTTGTATGAATAAACGAATATTATTGTATGTCCTTCTATTAGTCGGTTTGTCGCTTGCCTTTGAGCGTCCTAAGCTGGACCTTTCGGGAATGATTATGGTTCACGCTTATGCCGACTGGAATACTGATGAATCGAACGTCGTGCATCGTTATGAATCTATGCTAGACTTGGATTTTGATGTCCGTTTTAACGATCGTTGGTCTGCATGGCTCGAAATTGAAGCGATGGGAATGGCGATGGATGGAATGGAGGATATGGAAGGCATGGATATGGGCGATGATGCGACCATGGATCCTGTGCACCCGACTGTCGTTTTTAACGGAGCTTATGTTCAATATGCGCCTTCTGAGCACCTGGCTTTTCGTATTGGCGATTTAAATTATTTCGAAGGTCTGTTCAAAAATTATTATGATTTTGGCGACCCTCGGGACGATGCTGCGGGCATAAGGCAAAAGTCTATTCGCGGCGTTGAATTCTTGTGGAATGGCTTGCAACTCGATGCCGGCTTTGGTAGCGGAAGTAACGACCAAAGTTGCTATTACCACTATATGTTCGGCGAATACATGGGAATGGATTGCAAAGAAGGCCTTACGTACGAAATTCATGCCGCTTACGATCTTGAAATTGCAGGCCAGGTATTTCGCCCTTATGCCGATTACAAAAGCTATCAGCGAAAGGATTTTAATGAACTTTATGCTGGGCTAGATATTTCGCTTTCGTCGGAACATTTTGCCTTGCATGGATTATACGGGTTTCATTCGGTCTTCTTGGCTAGCGATGATGCGGTATCGAATCATGTATTTTTGGCTGAACCGTCGTTTGAATTTTCGAGATTTTGCATCATAGGTTCTCTGTTCTATGCGGTTATCGATGACCCGGAACGTACATTCTTGGAAATGACAACTCGTCCGGAATACTTTTTTGTAGCGGTAGAACCGAGTGTAGCCTTGCTGGAATCCTTAAGTATCGGTATCCCTCTTGAATACCATACGAATACTTTAGACAAAGATGAAGATTTGCAATCGTGGCGCGTCGGTGGACGGTTCTACTTTAATGTTCCCGGTTACAAAATAAATATTATCTCGATGGTTCTTGCCGATATCCCTGACGATAAAGATTGGCCGTCCGAAGGCAATAAAAACGATCCTTCTCTGATATTCGGCGTCGAAGTTATGTTCGATTTCTAGGGGGGACTGTGAAGAAAATACTTTTATTATGTGCTTTATTAAGTTCTTTTGCTGCGGCTCGATTTGACTGTTGCGCCCGTAAGCATGCAACCCTCAAAAAAGAAGTGACGGCAGTGACCGTGACGGTGGGCGTCGTAAACGCAGAAGATGAATCAACGCTGAAAAAAGTGTCGGCTTCGCTTTCTAGCGAAGGAATCCAACTCCAGGTAAAAAAGTTGGGCGACCAGGGCAAGGCATCCGAAGCGCTTTCAAACGGGCTTGTCGATGCCCTGTATACAGGTAGCCTCCAGGTTCGCCCTGATACCGAAAAGAAAGAAGTCCTTTCAACCTTAAAAAAGAAACTTGAAAGTGCTGCTCGATAGAAACTTGCATAAATTGTAAAAATTTCTATATTTGTCGCCCAATATGGTCGACGCGATACTCAATAAGTTCTACAGACCGTCTAAATTCAAGAAAAACGGTGATGTAAAGGATGTGCTCGTAGTGGCACTTCCCATGCTCATGTCGATGTCTTTCGACACGATCATGACTTTTATCGACCGCCTGTTCCTTTCGAAGCTTGGCCCAGCCGAAATGAATGCGGCGCTTGGGGCGGGAGCGGTGCAGCTTGCACTTACCATGTTCTTTACCGGTGCCATCAGTTACACGACCGCTATGGTGGCGCAGCGTCTGGGTGGCAAAAAGCGCTGGGATTGCGCCCGCGTGTTTATGCAGGCGGTTTACCTATCGCTTGTTTCGGTCCCGCTTTTGTACCTCACGATTCCGCTAGGCCATTTTGTGTTTGGAATGGAGCATTTGCCGGCGGACCAACTGCAGTATCAAAAGACCTACTTTAATATTTTGATGTTCGGCGGCATCATTAACTTGGTGCGCAATGCGGCTCCGTGTTTCTTTAGCGGTATCGGCGAAACTAAGATCGTGATGAAGGCTGCTTTCGTGGGCATGCTCGTGAATGTCGTCTGCAACTTCTTCTTGATTTACGGCTTTGGTCCGATTCCTGCTTTGGGCGTGGCGGGTGCTGCTTATGGCACCTTGATCGGGAACCTGGTTTCGACGGTGATTTTGTTCGCAAAATTCTTCGGCAAGAATTGTCACGACCGTTTCCGCACCCGTTATGCGTTTGCATTCAGTTGGCCCCTGACCAAGGAACTCTTGCAGAAGGGCATTCCCTCTGGTGTCGAAATGTGCCTGAACATGGCGGCGTTCCAGCTCCTGATTCTCATGTTCCATGCGCTTGGGCCCGAGGCGGCCACGGCGTCTTCGGTCATGTTCAACTGGGACATGGTGGCCTACGTTCCGCTGATGGGCCTTGAAGTGGCGTCCACAAGCCTCGTGGGGCGTTACGTGGGTGCGCGCGACGGTGCCGCGGCATCGCGTTCGACTTATTCCGGCCTCAAACTCGGCTGGGGATATTCTTTGCTGATGGGCGTTTTCTTTATCTTCTTGCCGGGCATACTGACGGATATCTTTAAACCCGATGCCGCTGAAGCTTCTGCCGAGGCGCTTGCCATTTTCGCTGCAGCGCGGCCTATGAGCATATTCATGTTGCGGATTGCGACCTTCTACATTTTTGTGGAAGTCCTGCTTGTGATTTATGCGGGTGCGCTTCGTGGTGCGGGCGATACCGTGTGGGTCATGTTCGCGTGTGCCATTATGAACTGGTGCGTGGCGGGTGCCCTGTACGTGGCGGCCTACATTTTCCACCTGCCGCCTCAATACGCCTGGATCACGGTCGTTGCCGTGTACAGTACGGCACCGCTTATTTTCTGGCTCCGCTGGAAGAGCGGTAAATGGCGTAAGCACGTGATGGATAAAGACCGCCTGGCGGCCTAGCTTTTATTCGTCCAGAGAAATCTCGACGATTTCCATAATTTCTTGACAGTATTCCAGCTGCTTCGAAAGAATCTTGACCGCGTTTATTTTTGTGTTGGTCCGCGGGCTAGGTGTGACAGCGGAATTCGAACCTGCAAGTTCCTTGGTAAAGAATCGGGCCAGGTTCCAGAAGAACAATGCAAATTGGCGCTTGCCCTGTTCGCGTCCTTCGAAAAGGCACTTGGCGTAATGCCGGTAAATCAGGTAGGTGAGCAGTCGGCAACTTTCGTTTTCGGTAAAGAACCCTTGATCTACAATCGGTTCGCTTGAGTCTATTCGGGCTTTGATGCGCTCGAGAGCGGCGTCCCAGTCCGGGCCGTAGCTTTCAAGCTTTGACAAAAGTTCGAACATGGCATTCGCACTTTCAAACGGTGCAAACGGATTCTCGCCCGTATAGCCGAAAATTTTGTAGAGTCTCTCGGCGAAAGGCAAGCCTTGGTCAGCAAGCGTTTCGAACATCCATTCGCGTTCCCCGAGAATCTGGTCGCGGATATCAAGGTCGTCGTCATCCAATTCGTCTTCGGGCTCGTCGCATTCTTCGCAGGTAAAGGTCAGCGGGCCTTCGCCTTCAAGCAGCAAGCGCGCGGCTTCTTCGCAGCAGAGCCCGAGCCCACGCTCCATTATATCGCCGTAGACCTCGACAAATCGCGGATGCTCGGTGCAAATATCGCACAGGGCGTCTTCGCCCAAGTTCTGGAAAACCTCGCAGAGGTTGTCTTTGTCTAAAAACGGACAACGGTCGTGGGGGAGTAATTTAAAATGCCCGTCTTCAATATTTGCGCGGAGCCGCTCGCCAAAGGCTCCCGCCACCTTGCGGTAAACCTCTTGTGTCGCCTCGTCAATATCGATTTCCCAGCCGACACAACAAGTGTCGCTGCACCGCGAGGCAATGCATTTGAACTGGTCATAAAAATCGGGCTTTCGAAGAATCATAAATATAATCCTCCATGCAGGGCATGAAGGATTTCCAGTGAATGTTTAAATTAGGCGTTTTTTACGCAACGGACAGAAATGGCGTCGGATCTGTAAACGCCTTCGATGTCCATGGAGTCTTCGGTAAGGTTAAAGCGATAGGCATTGGCCGTGCCGTATTCTTCCTTGCACCAGAAACGAACGCGCTTGCCGAACTGGCAGAAGGCGCCATTGTCGAAACGGTAACCGGCAGGGAGTGCGAAAAATCCCAAAGTGTCGGTGCCGGGCTTTTGCCAGACACATTCGCTGCGCAGTTCCGCACCGTTTGACTTGGCTGACAAGTTTTCCATCAAGGTTTCCCATTCCTTAATGCTTGGAATGTGCCAGCCTTCCGGAGCAATGCCCTGGTAGTTGTCGGCCTTGATTTCGCGATACATGTTGATGTCTTTTGCCGGGGACTGTTCCTGGTATTCTGCAGGAATGTTCAGTGCGGTAGTCCATTTATAGAGCCTGCCGTATTGAGCAACGTTGGATTCTTCATTGCCGGGGGCGAAACTGTCTTCTGTCTTATAGCGCAGGTTTTCGGCCATCCACACCTGGTTGCCGATTTTTATGGTGCGGTAGGTTTCGCCATCGCGTGCATCGGTAAAGGAACCGTATTTAAAGCTTGTATTGTTTTGGCTAGGCATTCGTCATAGGACTTGTTGTTTTTGGCTTCCGGGGCTTCCAACTTAGCTGCCTTGCTCACCTGCATGCCGATGCGGAATGCGGCAATGACGACGATTACAAGACCGATGATGTTAAAAACGATAAAAGATGTACTCATATTTGTTCCTTTTTGAGGACTTCATAAAAGTAATATATTTTTTATTTCGATGAACATTTTTTTTGAATTTTTAGTCGTCGGACAGCAGACCTAGAAATTCGCCTTTCACAAGCCAGCTGGCACCGAAGAAGGTGAGAGCGATTGCCTCGACAATGAACGTCTTGGCAAAAAAATCGATGGGAATGATCATCAGGGCTAGTGCGGCCAGCATGCCGATACCGCAGATCTTGAAGATGATGTTTTTGATGTGCTTGTTTCGCGTGTCGTCTTTACCTTGAGTAAATTGGCACAAGCTCATGTACGACAAAAGCAAAAAGAACGCGACTGCAGATGCGCAGTGAATGATGTCAGAAATTTTTACGGGCAACTGGAAAAATCCGACGATTTCGCTTGCTGCAGGACAATCGCATGGAAACAGGACAATCATCAAGCCGAATAGACCTGCCAGGGCCGAAATGACGTGGTCTTTAGTGCTATAGCCTTTGTAACACATTAACACGACTGCGGCTGTCGTCAAGATTCCTACCAGCGGAGGTGTCACATAGTAAGTCTCCGAGATGGATAGAAGTCTCCAGAAACCTTCAGGAAACCCTTTGGTGTGAGCAACGAGAATGGCTCCGAGTAACGAAACCCAAGGCAGAATCATCCCCATCAGGCCCGCCAGATTACGGACTCTCTTCATCCAAATTTTTTCCAAGTCTTCGGATTTGCACTGACTCATTGTGTTTTCTCCTTTTTTTTAGTTTATCCTTATACACTCCGAATATACTTTATTTTATGTGGAACTGCAAGCGTACAAAATAATGAGGGCGGCCTTTCGACCGCCCTTTCGCTTTTTTAGAGTGATAAAATGTTTTTGTTCATTTCTAGTTATTCCACGTATTTTTTGATCAGTCGAATCATCAGGTCGGCGAGCTTTTCTACGTCGTGGTCGCCCACAGAAGCTTCGATATGCGAGTAACCGATGCCGCTGTCGTCGGTGAGGAACACGTAGGTGCCGCCCGTGATAATCTCGAAGAAACGCAACATGGATTCTGTGTCCTTGTCGACGCCGCTTGCTGCTACGGGAATGAGCTTGATTCCGTTCTTGGCGTAGAGCTCGATGGATTTCTGGAGGCTTTCGATGACATCGTCCTGGTGGTGGGCGGGGGCGTCAAGAATCAAGAAGGCGATGCGTGCACGGGCCGATTCGTTCCAAGAGAAATTTTGTAGCGTGGCTTCGAGTGCGGAGTGCACTGCCTCGGGGTAGTCGCCTCCACCGTTAGCGTACTGTTCATCGATAAATGTTTGAGTGTTGGCAACGTCAGTCGAAAAATCCTTGCCGCGGGTGAGGTATTCGTCGTTTTCGTCGCGGTAGAATACGACAGCCGTACGTAAAGCGACATTAGTTTCCGAGTGGGCGTGGTCTATGATGTATTTGAGGTCCGATTGGAGGAATCGGATTTCGTCGCCCATGGAACCGGTGGCGTCAACGATAAAGGCGATGTCTGCCTTGGCGTCAGCTTGCTTGGCGTCGCTTGTAACCACGTTCACTCTGAGCGAGTCGTTACCGATGGAGGTAAGCTTTACGGGGGCCTCTGATATTTCTCCGTTGATTTTCAACGAAAAATCTTCATCTTTAAAGACTTCTTCGGTGCCACCGTCAAACAGGTTTACCCAGCAGTAGGCATATCCCTTGTTATCGGTCTTCGTGGCAAAAACCTCATTGTCCCCTTTCAATAGCTTTACCGAAACGTTGGCTATGCCGGTGCCGTTTTCGTCTACCACTTGTACCGCCGCGAGATTGCGCGGGTCAAAATCCCAGTAGTCTGCCTTGGAGGCAAATTCGCCAGACATTATTTCTGTCCAGGAACTCCAATTGTCCAAATCGTTCCATTCGGAGGCCGTGAGCAGACCATAAGTCTTGCCGTTAAATCCGCCATCTCCTCCGCCGGGGGCGTAGTCTACAGGAATGTACTCGTCGAGAACTGTCATGTCCGCGACTTCTCCGGGCACCATGACAGAAGTCGGTTCTGCGGTATAGACGGCGTCGACCATGCGAATGCCGCCTTCGTAAGATTCGCTTATGCCGTAATCGCTATAGGAAGGGTTGCCTTTTGTTTCGAAGGTAGCTCCGTCTTCGGTATCGACGGAGGACTTTTTATGCGTGGTTGTGTCAGACGGGGTCTCGTCTGCAATTTGGCCGTTGTCTTTGCCCGCGTCAATTGGATTTGCACTGGCGCTGTCGTCGCTACAGGCCGCAAAAAACATGCTGAGCGCAAAACCTGCAGTCAATAAAAATCTGGATTTCATAGGGCCCCTCTTGTTGAAAAAAGATAACCGGGTCTCATAATGAGACCCTTATAAAACAAAATTAGTTCTTTTTTCTGAAAAAAAGAATACCTAAAAAACAACATGCAAAAACGCATGCTAAACGTCACAGATTATTGCGAAATGGGTTAAATCCCCGAAACAATCGCCCTTAGAACGATTCGCCGTTCACAGTCCTGATCCCATTGCAGGTAGAACTTGATGAACTTCTCTTCGGGGGCGTTTTTGTTTACGGTGAATGTTGCGTCACGGTAAAGGTCTTCGATGCGCATGCCCCTGAACTGGATGTGCTCCGGGTGCGGCTAGAACCTGCGTACCACAAGGATTTCGAAGGCAGATACGTATTTTTGCTCCAGATGTTCGCCAAACGCAATGGCGGAGTATCCGCATTTAAGAACGATGTTCCAAGCCCATTTTTCCCCGATGTAGCCCAATGCGGTCTTTATGTCCGATTCGGGTAACAGCAGGTTGCCGTCGTTAGCGTGTTCGCGGCCGTACGCGATGCCTACAACGCCCCAGAGGTTCCAGAAATACCCGTTGCCGAAAACGAAGGTGTAGGTGTACCCGACGTCACCCCAGATGGAGGTGATGTCGCGCTTGTCGTTTTCGTAGCCGAGGACCCCGTCGTTGTCTTCGGCAATGTTTCGTTGCAGGCGCCCGCCGATAATCAAGCTCCCGGCAGATTTCTTTTGACGGCGATCCAAAAAGTAGGCGCTCCTGGGGGCGAAAATTTCTTTCGCGGTCGCCATCCAGAGCATCGAAAAATACATGTCCGCAAACCAGAGATCTATGAATTCCCGTTCCTTTTCGCCGTCGCGTTCGACTTCCGTGGTGAAGCCGCTGTAAAAGCGGAGCTTTGCCGCAAGCCACCAGTTTCCCGGGAAAAAGTCGAGCCCTGTCTCGAAAGCCTGGGTGTCTGATTTTTCTTTTGAAGTGGTAAAAGGGAGGCTGTACTTGAAATCGGCGGACACGTCCCACGAAATCCCGAATGTGGTAAACAGGCTGTCGTAACCGAAGCCGATGCCCACATTGATCGGGCGGTTCGAATTGAGCGTCGAGTTGTTGTAGGCGGAATTCCAGATAGCCACGAAATTGTAATCGCACAAGAAACGCAGCGAGAACCGTTCACGGAACTTGGAAACCGAAGGCTCGTCGCTGTCTTGCGCTTCGGCAAAGGCAAACCCTGCGAACACCAGGGCAAACAGGAATATTTTCAGGACGCACTTCACCGGGGACCTTGAAAAGATAATAACATAAAGAGCCCCTATAAAATTTTACAGGTACTTCGCTTCGGGAGTATCCTTCAGGATTTCTTTCACGGAAAGAATATAAAAATTTTCTAATCCTTTTGAGGTTGCTTGCGACAGTGGGCGCACCATGTTTTGATTTGTTGTACGCCGTCGGTAGACCAAAGCGCCCAGGCGATCAGCACCGGCTGGAAGAACAGGCGTATGAGTCGGGCTTGGTCGGTATCGAGCCCGAAAGCGCTGATGCCGTTCACGTACTGGCTGATGTTGCCTGGGAAAATGGCGATGTAGAACAGCGCGAGGAGCACCCCCACCGTTCCCTTGTACTTGTACAAGATTATCATGCTGAGGCCGAGAGCGATCTCGACAACCCCCGAGGCCAATACCACGAAATCCAGGAATCCCGGATTCTGCGGAAACCACGACGGAACCTGCGCCAGGAATTCCTGCCTGGCGATGGTCAAGTGACTGACACCTGCATAGGTCATAAAAATGCCCAGCAGAACCCTCAAAACCATTTTTACGTATTTCATACATTTAATATAGGTTAAAAAGGGCGGAAAGTCAAAAAATTTTTTTGCCGCGAAGGAATGCTTAAAAGTTAATGTTAAATTGAAATTTCGATTTCAAACAGTTGGTTCGCAAGCCCGACCGTTGGTTCGAAATGGGCAATCTTCTTGAACCCGTATTTTTCGTATAGGCCGTGGTGCTCGCTTTTGAGATAAACTTTTTTGTAGCCGAGCCTTTGGGCGTAATCAAACGCTGCGTCAATTAAGCTTTTGGATAGCCGCTCTCCCCGGAATTTTTCGCTAACGTAAACGAGGTTAATAAAGGGGCTGCAACTGAATTTCGGAGGAATGTTCCCGTTCTCCTCGAGAACGCAAAAGCCGACAACATCTTCACCGTGTACAGCAACGAAAACTTTTTCCCAGTCTAGGAAATCGTTCTTTGACATTCGCTCGGCTAAACGACGCCCCGGCTGCCATGAGCAATCTTTCGCGAATGCGCGCGTCTTTTCCCACCATGGTTCATCTTTGTTGATCGCGATTATCATTGCTTGTCTCGGCTTTTAAAGAATCCCTATAGGACTTAACTAAACATGATAAACCTCTTTTAGGACAATATACCACTTTTTCAAAGGTATAGTTTTACCTCCGCTCAAAAAGAGCCCCTATAAGACGCAAAATATCCGAACACATTTCCGTGGTTCACGTAGTTCCATCCCACAATTTGATGTCCGCTAATGCCGCCGGCGAGCCCCAGGGTGTCCGCAAC